>JAGPES010000077.1 GCA_018057015.1 Pseudomonadales bacterium
GTTCAAGCGCCGTGACATCGCGCGCGGATCCGGCGCCGACCTGTTCGTGTCGATCCACGCCGATGCCTTCACCCACGCGCGCGCCCGCGGCAGCTCGGTCTACGCGCTGTCGCCGCGCGGCGCGACCAGCGTCTCGGCCGCCTTCCTGGCGCAGCGCGAGAACGGCGCCGACCTGATCGGCGGCGTCGACCTGGGCGCCAAGGACAAGGTGCTCGCCAGCGTGCTGACCGACCTGTCGATGACGGCCACGATGGATGCGAGCCTCGGCGCCGGCGGACGCGTGCTGAATTCGATGGGGCGCATCGCGCACCTGCACAAGCGTCGCGTCGAGCAGGCCGGCTTCGCGGTGCTCAAGTCTCCCGACATGCCCTCGATCCTGGTCGAGACCGGCTTCATCTCGAACCCGCTCGAAGCCGAGCGCCTCGGCAACGCCGGCTACCAGCGCAACATGGCCGCGGCGATCTTCGGCGGAGTGAACGATTACTTCATGAGCAACCCGCCTCCCGACACGATGGTCGCGATGAGCGTGCGCGCGGGCGCGCGCCCCTCGGAGTACATCATCTCGCGCGGTGACACCCTGGCTGGAATCGCCGAACGCTATCGTGTTAGTGTCGCCGACATCGTCAGGACCAACGGGTTGGGCGGTGGAAACGACATCCGGGCGGGGCAGACCATCGTGATCCCGCAGACCTGATCACCCGCTTTCGCGCCCTTCCGCTCATCGCGGTGATTCCAGCATGGGGCGCATCCGGCAGCTCAGCGACTCGCTCGCCAACCAGATCGCGGCCGGAGAGGTCGTGGAGCGGCCAGCGTCCGTGGTCAAGGAACTCGTCGAGAACAGCCTCGACGCCGGCGCCAGCCGCGTCGAGATCGATCTGGAGGACGGCGGCATGCGCCTCGTCCGCATCCGCGATGATGGCGACGGCATCGCGGCCGACGACCTGCCGCTGACCATCTCGCGCCACGCCACCAGCAAGATCCGCACGCTCGAGGATCTCGAGAAGGTGCTCAGCCTCGGCTTTCGCGGCGAGGCGCTGGCAAGCATTGCCTCGGTCTCGCGTTTGGGCATCAGCACGGCCACCGCGGATGCGCCGCACGGCAGCCGGCTGGAGTTCGCCGCCAGCGGCGAGCCGCGGATCTCGCCCACCGCGCACCCGCGCGGCACCACGGTCGAGGTGCACGACCTGTTCTTCAACACCCCGGCACGGCGCAAGTTCCTGCGCGCCGAGCGCACCGAGTACGGCCACTGCGAGGAAGTCGTGCGCCGCCTG
The DNA here is from genome assembly GCA_018057015.1 of Pseudomonadales bacterium. GTDB lineage: Bacteria > Pseudomonadota > Gammaproteobacteria > Pseudomonadales > UBA5518 > UBA5518. The sequence continues at coordinate 1,272 of JAGPES010000077.1, forward strand.
GCGCTGGGGCGCTTCGATGCCGGGTTCACGCTGCGCCACAACCAGAAGGCGAGCTTCGCGCTGCGCGCCTGCGCCACGCCCGCCGAGCGCGAGCAGCGCGTGGCCACCCTGTGCGGGGCGCCGTTCCTGCAGAGCGCGCTCGCGCTCGAGGCCGAGGCCTCCGGGCTGCTGCTGCGCGGCTGGGTCGCGCAGCCGGCGTTCTCGCGCAGCCAGGCCGACCTGCAGTACTTCTTCGTCAACGGGCGCGTGGTGCGCGACCGCCTGGTCTCGCACGCGGTGCGCCAGGCCTACCGCGACGTGATGTACCACGACCGCCACCCGGCCTTCGTGCTCTATCTCGAGATCGACCCGGCGCTGGTCGACGTGAACGTGCATCCCACCAAGAGCGAGGTGCGCTTTCGCGAGTCGCGGATGGTGCACGACTTCCTGTTCCACACCCTGCACCGCGCGCTGGCGCAGGCACGCCCGGGCGGCGCCGGGGAGGCGCCGGCGCGGGCGGCTGCGAGCGGGACCGCCGCGGCCCCGCTCGCGGTGGCGATGCCGGCGGCCCAGCACGCGCTGTGGCAGCGCCCGGACCCCGCGGCGCTCGCCGAAACCGTGGCCGCCTACCGCGCGCTCGGCGCCTCGTCGGTGCCCGGGAGCGCGCCGTGGACGTCCGGCGCGGCTGGCGAGGCGGAGGCGGGCGACGTGCCGCCGCTCGGCTACGCGATCGCGCAGCTCAAGGGCATCTACATCCTGGCCGAGAACCGCGACGGGCTGGTGGTCGTCGACATGCACGCCGCGCACGAGCGCATCACCTACGAGCGCATGAAGGCCGCGCGCGATACCGGTGGCGTGCGCGCGCAGCCGCTGCTGGTGCCGCAGGTCATCGCGGTCAGCCGGCGCGAGGCCGATTGCGTCGAGCAGCACGCGCCGGCGCTGGCCGAGCTCGGGCTCGGGCTGCAGCGGGCCGGCGAGGAGGCCGTGATGGTCCGCCAGATACCGGTGCTGCTGGCGGGCGCCGACATCGCGGCACTGGTGCGCGACGTGGTCGCGGACCTGCTCGAGTACGGCAGCAGCGCGCGCATCGAGGCGCATGCCGACGAGATCCTCGCCGGCATGGCCTGCCATTGCTCGGTGCGCGCCAACCGCCAGCTCAGCATCACCGAGATGAACGGCCTGCTTCGCGACATGGAGCGCACCGAGCGCAGCGGGCAGTGCAACCACGGCCGTCCGACCTGGGCGGTGCAGTCGCTGGCGGAGCTCGACCGGCTGTTCCTGCGCGGCCGATGAACGCGACCGTGGACGGCGCCGATCCGCGCCCGCTCGCGATCTGCCTGATGGGGCCCACGGCCTCGGGCAAGACCGCGCTGGCGCTGGCGCTCGCGGACCACCTCCGGTGCGAGCTGATCAGCGTGGACTCGGCGCAGGTCTACCGTGGCATGGACATCGGCACCGCCAAGCCCGAGCCTGCCGTGCTGGCGCGCCACCCGCACCGCCTGATCGACATCCGCGACCCGTCAGAACCCTACTCGGCGGCCGGTTTCCGCCGCGACGCGCTGGCCGCGATCGCGCAGATCCTCGCGGCGGGCCGCACGCCGCTGCTCGTGGGCGGCACCATGCTGTACTTCCGGACGCTGATCCACGGCCTCGCGCCGATGCCGGGCGCCGACCCGGCGATCCGCGCCGGCATCGCGGAGCTGGCGGCTCGCGAGGGCTGGGCGGCGGTGCATCGCCGCCTCGCGGAGGTGGATCCGGGGAGTGCCGCGCGCATCGATCCGGCGAACCGCCAGCGCGTGCAACGCGCGCTCGAGGTCTTCCTCGCCAGTGGCCGCCCCATGAGCAGCCTGCACGCCGCGCAGTCCCGGGCCACCGACCTGCCCTGCCGCCTGCTGCAGCTGGCGCTGGTCCCCGCGGACCGCGCTGCCCTGCACCGGCGCATCGCCGAACGCTTTCACGCCATGCTGGCGGCCGGTTTCCTGGACGAGGTGCGGGCCCTGAAAGCGCGCGGCGACCTGCACCCGGACCTGCCCGCGATCCGCAGCGTCGGTTACCGCCAGGCCTGGGACTACCTGGAGGGGCTCGTCTCGCGCGAGGCGATGATCGAGCGCGCGATCGCGGCCACGCGCCAGCTCGCCAAGCGCCAGCTCACCTGGCTGCGCTCCTGGCCGGATCTCGAAACCTTGCCCGCCGGGCACCCGGAACCCGACAAATTGCTCAAAGCGGCCTTGAAACTGGTCGAGGCCGCCGCCATCTAGGGACGAACGAGTGCGGAAAGCTTTAGAATGCACATTCTATACATCGCTCGTAACATCGGGGCGGGTCTGATGACCCGAAACGCGTCCGAGTGATCGGGCTTCACTGCAATCGGCCCCGCGCGGGCCGCACTAGGAGAATGCTGTAATGTCAAAGGGGCAAACCTTACAAGACCCTTTCCTGAACGTGCTGCGCAAGGAGCGCATCCCGGTCTCCATCTACCTGGTCAACGGCATCAAGCTGCAGGGCCAGATCGAATCCTTCGACCAGTTCGTGATCCTGCTGAAGAACACCGTCAGCCAGATGGTCTACAAGCACGCGGTATCGACCGTCGTGCCCTCGCGCCCGGTACGCCTGGCTTCCGCCGACGAGGCTGAAGAGGCCGCCGAGTAAGGTGTTCTTCGAACGCCCGCAGAGCGGTGAACGGGCGGTGCTCGTTCACCTCGACCTGGGGGGTGGCAGCGCGCAGGAAGATCCCCGTGAACTCGAGGAGCTGGTGCTGTCTGCGGGCGGCGATCCGGTGGAGTTCGTCTTCGGCCAGCGCGACCGACCGGATCCGGGCCATTTCGTCGGCAGCGGCAAGCTTCTCGAGATCGAGGCGGCCGTAAGGGCGCACGACGCGGCGCTGGTCATCTTCAACCACGCGCTGAGCCCCTCGCAGGAACGCAACCTGGAGCGGGCGCTCGGCTGCCGCGTGGTCGACCGCACCGGGCTGATCCTCGACATCTTCGCGCAGCGCGCGCGCTCGCACGTGGGCAAGCTGCAGGTCGAGCTGGCGCAGCTGCGCCACATGTCGACGCGCCTGGTGCGCGGCTGGACCCACCTCGAGCGCCAGAAGGGGGGTATCGGCCTGCGCGGTCCCGGCGAGACGCAGCTCGAGACGGACCGTCGCCTGCTGCGCGATCGCATCCGCCTGCTGCTGCGCCGGCTGGAGAAAGTCCACTCCCAGCGCGAGCAGGGTCGCCGCGCGCGCCAGCGCGCGGAAGTGCCCACGGTATCCCTGGTCGGCTACACCAACGCCGGCAAGTCGACCCTGTTCAACACGCTGACCGGCGCCGGCGTCTACGCCGCCGACCAGCTCTTCGCCACCCTCGATCCCACGATGCGCCGCTGCACGCTGCCCGACGGGCGGCCGGTGGTGCTGGCGGACACGGTGGGTTTCGTGCGCCACCTGCCGCACCAGCTGGTCGAGGCCTTCCGCGCGACGCTCGAGGAGGCGCGGCTCGCCGACCTGCTGCTGCACGTGATCGACGCCAGCGCCGCCGACCGCGAGGACACCTCCTTCGAGGTCGAGAAGGTGCTCGGCGAGATCGGCGCCGACAAGGTGCGCCGCCTCGACATCTGCAACAAGATTGATCTGCTGGAAGCCGCGCCGCGTATCGACCGCGGCGAGGACGGCAAGCCGGTGCGCGTGTGGGTGTCGGCGCAGAGCGGTGCGGGGCTGGAACTGCTGCGCGAGGCGATCGCCGAGCTGCTCGAGCAGGACCTGGTGCACGAATGCATGCCCATCACGCCGGCCCAGGGGCGCTTGCGCGCGCGCCTCTACGAGAAAGGCGCGGTGCTCGCGGAGCACGTCGACGAGCAGGGGCAGATCAGCCTGGAGATCCGGCTCCCGCGCGTGCTCCTCGCGCAGCTGCTCGCCGCGGAGAGGCCGGACGGCGCGGCGCGGCCCGCCACCGGGCACATCTGATAGAATCCGGCGTTCATTGCGCACGCGCATCCAGTAAACCGGCGGGAGAAAGACATGGCCTGGAATGAACCAGGTGGCAACGGCAAGCAGCGCGATCCGTGGGGCGGCGACCAGGGCCCGCCGGATCTCGACGAGGCGTTCCGCAAGTTCCGCGAAAAACTCGGTGGCGCGTTCGGGGGCGGTGGCTCCGGGGACGTACGCTTCAACGGCGGCATCGTCGGCCTCGTCCTGCTACTGATCCTCGGCGTGTGGTTCTATCTGGGCATCTACGTGCTCGACGAACAGGAGCGCGGCGTGGTGCTGCGATTCGGCAAATATCACCAGACGCTGGATCCCGGACTCAACTGGAAGCCGCGGCTGATGGACCAGGTGGTACCGGTGAACGTGACCAGGGAGCGCCAGTACGCCTCCGAGGGACGGATGCTCACGCAGGACGAGAACATCGTCGAGATGCAGATCGTCGTGCAGTACAACATCAGCGACGTGAAGGCCTTCGTGCTCAACGTGCGCGATCCCGAGTTCAGCCTGCGCCAGGCCACCGAGAGCGCGCTGCGCCACGTGGTCGGCAGCACCAGGCTCGACCAGGTGCTGTCCGAGGGGCGCGGCCAGATCAGCGACGAGGTCAAGGTGAAGCTGCAGAACTACCTGGACAACTACGGCACCGGCATCCAGGTCGTGAAGATCACGATCCAGGAAGCCCGGCCGCCGGCCCAGGTCAAGGCGGCCTTCGACGACGTGATCAAGGCCAAGGAAGACGAGGAGCGGCTGAAGAACGAGGCCAGCGCCTACGCCAACGGCATCGTCCCCGAGGCGCGCGGTCGCGCCCAGCGCATGCTCGAGGAGGCCGCGGCCTACCGCGGCAAGGTCGTTGCCGAGGCGCAGGGCGAGGCGCAGCGCTTCGAGAAACTGCTCACCGAATACCGCAAGGCGCCTGAAGTCACGCGCGAGCGCCTCTACCTCGATGCCGTGCAGCGCGTGATGAGCGCGAGCTCCAAGGTGCTGGTCGACGTGCCCGGGGGCAACAACGTGCTCTACCTGCCGATCGACAAGATGAGCCGGTCCGGCGGCGACACCGCCGCGCCGCAGCGCCCTGGCGCGGCGGCGGCCGACAGCGCCGGCCAGGTGGCGGACGAGGTCGTGGAAAGGCTGCGGCGCGAAGCCGCTGCGGGCACCGGACGTGCGAGGGAGCGACGCTGATGAACGGAAGGATACTTGCCTATACCCTGCTGCTGGTCGTGTCGCTGGTGGCGCTGACGGGATCGCTGTACGTGGTGCGCGAGACCGAGCGCGCCGTGGTGCTGCGCTTCGGCGCGCTGATCGACGTCGACAGCAAACCCGGCCTGCACGTGAAGATTCCCTTCGTCGACGAGGTGCGCAAGTTCGACGCGCGGGTGCTGACGCTGGATGCGCCGGCCGAGAGCTTCTACACGCTGGAGAAGAAGCGCCTGATCGTCAACTCGTTCTCGAAGTGGCGCATCGACGACGTCGAGACCTACTACCGTGCCACCGGCGGCGACGAGAACGCGGCGATGATGCGGCTCGCGGCGCGCGCCAACGACGGGCTGCGCAACCAGTTCGGCAAGCGCAAGCTGCACGAGGTGGTCTCGGGCGAGCGCGAGAAGCTGATGATGGACCTCACCGCGGAGCTGAACGCGGCCGTCAAGCAGTCGCTCGGCATCGAGGTGATCGACGTGCGGGTCAAGAAGATCGACCTGCCCGAGGAAGTCAGCGAGGCGGTGTTCAACCGCATGTCTGCCGAGCGCGAGAAGCTCGCCCGCGAATACCGCTCCCAGGGCAAGGAGCAGGCCGAGAAGATCCGCGCCGACGCCGATCGCCAGGTCACGATCATGGAGGCCGAGGCCTACCGCGACGCCGAGCTCGCGCGCGGCGAGGGCGATGCCGAGGCATCGGCCATCTATGCTTCGGCCTTCGACAAGGACCGGGAGTTCTACTCGTTCACCCGCAGCCTCAAGGCCTACGAGAGCGCCTTTTCGGGGCCCGAGGACGTGCTGGTCCTCGACCCGAAGAGCGACTTCTTCCGCTATCTGAACGAATCCGGCGGCCGGCGCTAGCGCGGATTCGATCGCATCGGGCTTTGTGATAGGATGCGCCGCGCCCGCCGAGGCGGCGCATCCCGCAACGCGTTCACCGGGTCCCAGGCCACATGTGGCACGATCTCGCCCTGGCATTGTGCCTGATGCTCGTCATCGAGGGGATCATGCCGTTCCTGTCGCCTTCGGGCTGGCGTGCGATGGTGCTTTCCGTCACCGGGATGAGCGACCGGGCGCTGCGCGTCGCGGGGCTGTGCGCCATGGTCGCGGGCACTGCCCTTCTGTACGCCATCAACTGAAGCGACGTTCCACAGGATTCGCGATGACCGGAACCGATACGTCCGCCGCCGGCGAAGAGCGCTGGCTGCTCCCGGAGGGAATCGAGGAACTGCTCCCCGAGCAGGCGGCGCGCGTGGAGCATCTGCGCCGCGAGCTGCTCGACCTCTATGGCCGCTGGGGCTACGAGCTGGTGATTCCGCCGCTGATGGAGTTCACCGATTCGCTGCTGATCGGGCTCGGCAAGGATCTGGACCTGCAGACCTTTACCCTCACGGACCAGCTCTCGGGGCGCCTGCTCGGCATCCGCCCCGACATCACCGCGCAGGCCGCGCGCATCGACGCCCACAGCCTGCGCCGGGACGGGCCGGTGCGGCTGTGCTACGCCGGCAGCGTGCTGCACACGCGCCGTCGCTCGCCGTTCGCCTCGCGCTCGCCGATCCAGCTCGGCGCCGAACTCTACGGCGACGCCAGCGCGGCCGCGGACCTCGAGATCATCAGCCTGATGCTCGAGACCATGCGTCGTCTCGGCGTGCGCGAGCTCACGCTCGACCTGGGGCACGTGGGCATCTTCCGCGCCCTGATGCGGGATCTCGCGCTCGAGGCGCCGGTGCAGGACGCGGTGTTCGAGGCGCTGCAGCACAAATCGGCCCCCGAGATCGCGGCGATCGTCGCCGATGCCGGCCTCGACGAGGCGCGTGGCGGGCTGCTGCGCCGGCTGGCGGGGCTGAACGGCGGGCGCCAGGTGATCGAGCGCGCGGCACAGTTGTTCGCCGCGGCGGCGCCCTCGGCCTGCGCGCCGCTCGCCGCGCTCGCCGACGTGGCCGACACGATCGCCGCGCGCATGCCCGAGGTCAACCTGCACTTCGACCTGTGCGAGCTGCACGGCTACCACTACCACACCGGCCTGGTGTTCGCAGCCTACGTGCCGGGTCAGGGCGAGGCGGTCGCCAACGGCGGGCGCTACGACGACATCGGGCGGGTATTCGGGCGCGCGCGCCCGGCGACGGGCTTCAGCTTCGACCTGAAGACCCTGCTCGGCCTGCTGCCGGCGACGGATCCGGCGCCGCGCCGCGGGGTGTTCGTCGATCACGTGCTGGCGGATGCGGCCTGGATCGAGATCCAGCGCCTGCGCGACAGCGGCGAACGGGTACTGCTGGGGCTGCCCGGTCAGCACGGCAGCGCATGTTGTGATCGGGAGTTGCGTCGCGCGGCAGACGCATGGCAAATCCACACAGTCTGACGGGCAACGGGACATGGCAAGAAACGTAGTGGTTCTCGGCACGCAATGGGGTGACGAGGGCAAGGGCAAGATAGTCGACCTGCTGACCGAGAACGTCACCGCGGTGGTACGTTTCCAGGGCGGTCACAACGCCGGCCACACGCTGGTGATCGGCGGGCAGAAGACGGTGCTGCACCTCATCCCCTCCGGCGTGCTGCGCGAGGGCGTGCTGTGCCTGATCGGCAACGGAGTCGTGCTCTCGCCCGCGGCGCTGCTCGAGGAAATGGCCGAGCTCGAGTCGCGCGGCGTACCGGTGCGCGAGCGCCTGCGCCTGAGTCCCGCCTGCCCGCTGATCCTGCCCTGCCACGCGGCGCTCGACATCGCGCGCGAGAACGCGCGCGGCGACGCGAAGATCGGCACCACCGGGCGCGGCATCGGCCCGGCCTACGAGGACAAGGCGGCACGGCGCGGACTGCGCCTCGGTGACCTGCGCAACGCGGTGCGCTTCGAGGCGAAGCTGCGCGACGTGATGGACTACCACAACTTCGTGCTGCGCGAGTACTACAAGGCGCCCGCGATCGACGTGCAGCAGGCGCTCGAGCAGAGTCTGCGCCACGGCGAGACGCTGCTGCCGCTGATGGCCGACGTGCCGGCGCTGCTGCACCAGTACCGCATGGCCGGCAAGCGCATCCTGTTCGAGGGCGCGCAAGGCGCGCTGCTCGACATCGATCACGGCACCTATCCCTTCGTGACCTCGTCCAACACCACCGCCGGGGGCACTGCCACCGGCAGCGGTTTCGGCCCGCTGTACCTCGACTACGTGCTGGGGATCACCAAGGCCTACACCACGCGGGTCGGATCCGGCCCGTTCCCGACCGAGCTGTTCGACGAGGTGGGCGCCCATCTCGCGCGGCGCGGGCACGAGTTCGGCGCGACCACCGGACGGCCGCGCCGCTGCGGCTGGTTCGACGCGGTGTCGCTGCGCGAAGTGGTGCACATCAACAGCGTGAGCGGGCTGTGCATCACCAAGCTCGACGTGCTCGACGGACTCGAGACCATCAACATGTGCGTGGGTTACGAGGACAGTTCCGGCCACATCGTGGGCACGCCGCGCGACAGCGCCGATTTCGAGAGCCTGGTCCCGATCTACGAAACGGTCGCCGGCTGGGAAGGCTCCACGCTCGGCATCACCGCGTGGGACCAATTGCCGCTGAATGCGCGCCGCTACATCGAGCGCATCGCCGAATTCGTGGGCGTCGGCGTGGACATCGTGTCCACCGGTCCCGACCGTACCGAGACCATCATCCTGCGCGATCCCTTCGGCCAGGCCTGAAGCCTCGCTTCCCGCCGCGTCCGGCGCCCGGCTGTCAAGCGCCGGGTGCTGGACGTAGTGGCATTTTCAGTTAGAATGCCTCGGGCCGGGCTCGCTGTGAGTCCGGTTTTTATTGGTGCTAACGCTTTTTTTCGGGCGTCGGGGTATTAGCACTTCCAGTCTGCCACGGCGCCAGGATGATGAAGCGAATGAATATCTACGTTGGAAACCTGCCCTACACCGTGCGGGACAACGACTTGCTCGAGTTGTTCCAGACCTACGGGAACGTGTCCTCGGCAAAGGTCGTGATGGACCGTGAAACCGATCGTTCGAAGGGTTTCGGTTTCGTGGAGATGTCCTCCGACGATGAAGGCACCACTGCCATCAACAAGCTCAACGGCCACGAGATCAATGGCCGTGCGCTGCGTGTGAATGAAGCGCGTCCCCGCGAAGACCGTCGTCCTGGCGGCGGCGGTGGTGGTGGCGACCGCCGCCCGAAGCGCTGGTGAGATCCGGCGGCGCAGGGAAGCGCCGCACGTGAGCGCTGCCGCGGGCCACCGGCCCGCGGCATTTTCCTGAAGGCTGCCGTCGACAGGTTCGACGGGGAGTCCTGC
>JAGPES010000078.1 GCA_018057015.1 Pseudomonadales bacterium
GATCGGCACGTAGAGGTTGCAGTCGAGCAACTCGCGCACGCGCGCCGCCGACGCCTGCTCGGCATGGCCGCCGACCAGTACGCCGGCGTTGTTGATCAGCACGTCGACGCTGCCGAATCGCGCCAGCACCTCGTGCACCGCAGCGTCGAGCGCGGCATCGTCGCGCAGGTCGAGCGCCAGCGCGAGATGCGCGGGCGCATCCGGCAAGCCGGCGGCCAGCGACTGCAGCGCCGCCTCGTCGCGGTCCAGCAGCGCGAGCCGCGCACCCGCCCCCGCGAGCAATTGCGCGGTCGCGGCACCGATGCCTCCGCTCGCACCGGTGAGCAGTACGCGGCGGCCCGCCAGGGGTTTGCCGATGGCTTGCATGGCGGCGGCACCTCAGAGCCGGATGTTGTCGTAGTACGGGATCATGATCTCGTTCTCCGCCGGATGGTCGGCGCCGACCATCGCCGGCATGCTCGGGTGCATCTCGTCCGGATCGATCAGCACGTTGATGCACGCGGGCCGTCCCGCGTCGAGCGCACGACGCAGCGCGGGAGCCAGCTCGGCGAGGCGTTCGACCCGTTCGGCGTGGCAGCCGAACGCGGCCGCGACCGCTTCGTATGGCGTGTCCGGCAGCGCGCAGATCACGCGCCGCTCGCGCCCGTAGACGAGGTCCTGCCCGTGCGCCGACATGCCCCAGAGCCGGTTGTTGAGGATCACCGTGACCACCGCCAGGCCGTGGCGCACCATGGTCTCGAATTCCTGGATGTGGAAACCGATCGCGCCGTCGCCGGTGATCTGCAGCACCCGCTTGTCGGGGTGCGCGATGGCGGCGCCGATCGCCATTCCCGGCCCCACGCCGAGGCAGCCGTGATAACCGGCACCGATCAGCTGCCACGACGCGCCGGCACGCAGCACCATGTGGCTCCACGCCGAGGCCTCGCCGCCGTCGACCACGTAGATCGTCCGTGGCGGCGCAGCATCGGCGATCGCGGCCAGCGCGTGGTAGGGATGCACCGGCGTCGCCTCGGGATCGGATGCACCGTAGAGCGAGGCGGCGAGGTGCTTGAGCCCGGTAGCGGTCGCCGCCCACGCCGAACGGTCCGGCCAGTCGACTCCGGCGGCCGCGTCGGCGAGCGCGCGCAAGGCCTCGCGCGCGTCGGCGAGCACCGGTATGCGCACCTCGCGCAGGCGTCCGAGCTCGGGCGCGTGCAGATCGATCTGCGCGACCGGAACACCGGGTGCCACCGGCGTGCCACGGCGTCCGCCGGTGAACAGCCCGAAGCGCGCCCCCACCACCAGCAGCGCGTCCACGCCCGGCTGCCCCATCATGCCGAGCAGCGACAGCAGCGCGAGATCCTTGCCGTAGAGCGGATGGTCGTAGGGCAGCGCGCCATAGCCGTGGCCGCCGCAGAAGACCGGAATGCCGGTCGCCTCGGCAAGGCGCAGCAGTTCGGTCTCGGCCGCGGCGAGGCGGATGCCGTTGCCGACGAACAGGGCCGGACGCTCGGCGGCACGCAGCATTGCGATGATCGCGGCCACGTCCTGCGCAGCCGGCGCCGGCGCCGTGCGCACCATGAGCCCCGTCGGCGGGTGCACCAGGCTTTCGTCGACCGGGATGTGCAGCACGTCGATCGGGACCTCGAGCAGCACGGGCCCGGGGCGCCCGTTCAGGCAGGTGCGCACGGCCTGCGCGGCGAGTTCGGGTATGCGTTCGGTGTGGGTGACGCGGTGCGCCCACTTCACGCTCGGCGTGACCATCGCGATCTGGTCGATCCCGCCCTGCAGCGGGTTCGTCTCGACGTCGCGCAAGGGCGGCGAACCGACGATGAACAGCACCGGAATGCCGTCGAGGAAGGCGTTGGCGATCGCGGTGATCGCGTTGGTGAAGCCCGGGCCCGAGGTGATCGCGCACACGCCGAGGCGGCCGGTGGTGCGCGCGTAGGCATCGGCGGCGTGGCCGGCGGAGGCCTCGTGGCGGAAATCGGTGAGCTGCAAGCCGTGGCGCACGCAACCCTGCCAGAACGATTCGAGATGCCCGCCGTGCAGGGCGAAGACGTGCTCCACGCCCGCCTCGGCGAGTGTGCGCGCGAGCAGTTCTCCGCCGTCCGGACGATGGGTTGCGACAGTCGTCATGATCGAAGTCCCCGGTCGCTGTCGTGAAGCCGCGAAGCTACCACAGCGACCGGGAGTCCCGCGCTTTCATTGCGAACGGTTAATCGTCCGGCGCCCGCTCAGAACTTCAGCGTGACGCCGGCGTTGAACGACCGCCCCATGCCTGGCACCGCGATTCCCCACGGTACGCCGTTCATGCTCATCGTGGTCCCCTGGCCGAGGTACGCACCACCGAGCGGCAGCGAGTAGAACTCGTCGAACGCGTTCTCCAAGGCCAGGTCGACGCGCACGTGCTGCCACGAATAGCTGAGGTTCACGTTGACCAGCTCGTAGCTGCCGGTGGCGATCTCGTTGCGCACGTCGGAGAGGTCGTCCTTGGCGTCCACGAGCACCAGCTCGATCGCGTTGTCCCAGCCACCGATGCGCTGCGTCAGCGCGATCCTCGCGTTCAGCGGCATGATGTTGTACAGGCCGTCGTCGCTGTCGCGGTTCTCGCCGTTGGTGTAGCTGACCAGCGTCTCCAGCCCGAGCTCGCCGGCCGCGATGCGCGCGATCGGCATGCGCCCGAAGACATCCACGCCGTACAGGCGCGCTTCCTGGTTCGCGAAATCGAGCACGTTGAAGCTGTCCACCATGAAGCCCGGGCGCGCGACCGCGTCGATGTAATCGTCGACCAGAGTGTAGAACGGCGTGATCCGCAGTTGCCGGCTGCGATCGCCCGAATGCCAGTCCAGCGCCGCCGACAGCGTATCGGCCTGCTCCGGATCGAGGCCCGGATTGCCCACGTAGCCGTTACCGTCGCCGACGAAGTTGTTCATCGTCGCGGCCATCGCCCAGGTCGACCAGGTGTAGCGCTCGTAGAGATTCGGCGACCGCACCTTGTGCGCATAGCCGAACTCGATGTCGAGACGCGTCGACGCGACGTAGCGCGCCAGCGCCGCGACGTCCCAGTTGTCGTCGCTGCGCGAGTGCTCGAGCGCGTTGAAGCGAGCGCTGTCCACGTACTGCGCGCCCGGGGCCGTGACCGCGGTGTTGTAGCCCTGTGCGTCGCCGGCATCGGACTCGACACGTTCGTAGCGCACGCCGAGCGAAGTCGTCCAGTCCGCGCCGATGTGGGATTCCCACTCGCCGAACAACGCCTTGCGATCACGCTCGCCGTCGCGGATGTTCCAGAACGTGCCGGGCCCCATGCCGCCGCCCGACGCCGGCCACCAGTCGTCGAGCTCGTACGCCTGGTATTCGCTGCCCACGCGCAACAGGTTGCCGGGCGACAGCGTCACGTCGGCACGCAACAAGGCGCCGGTGGTTTCGCTCTCGGTATACATCGGCATGCCGGCGGCGCAGGTGCCGGCGGGATCGCCGTGGAAACGGATCGGCGAGCACGGCGTGCCGGTCCCCGAGTTCGTGCCGTACCAGAAGCGCTTGTCGTCGCCGAAATCCATGAAGTGATCGACGGTCTCGCGGTACACGCGCGCTTCGACGGCGACGGCGCCGAACTCGCCGAGGTAGCGCAGGTTGACCCGCTCCTGCTCGTTGTCTAGCAGGTCCATGCGCTGGTTCGGGTAGAGCTGGTACGGCATGTCCTGGTAGCCGAAACTCAGGTGCAGCAGGTGCTGCTCGTTGCGCACCGCCAGGCCCAGCGTATGGTTGCGCGTCTCCCACGCGCTGGAGCCGACCTCGTCGAGGTCCAGCGTGTGTCCCGGGCGCCCGGTCTCGCGCGTCGTCTTGAACGCCTCGCCCGCCTCATAGTTGTCGGACTGCGAGGTGGCGCCGGTGTAGTTCAGCGACACGTTGCTGCTGGCCCACGTGGCCGCGAGATTCGCTGTCCTGGCGTTGCCGTTGCTGCGGTAGAAGGCCCCTGCCTCGCCCGTTAGCAGCGACTGCTGGCCCGGACCCGCGAACAGCGGCACCGCGGTCTCGGCGACGATCGTCGCGCCGATGCTGTCACCACCCACGCTCACCGGCGCGATGCCGGCATAGACCTGCAGCGTGCCGATCTGCGCCGGGTCGAGATACGACAGCGCGGGATTCATGTGGTTGGGACACGATGCGATCAGGTCCATGCCGTCGACCTTGATGCGCAGGCGGTCGTCGGCGAGTCCGTGCACGGTTGGCAGGCTGGATACGCCGCCGGCGCCGTAGGCATGCACGCCGGGCACGTTCTGCAGCATCTTCGCGGTGTCGCTGGAGGAGGCGCGCATACGGGCCAGGCTGGCGCCGTCGATGCTGTAGGCGCCGACCGCCTGCGGCTGCTCGATCCGGGTGCCGCGAACCACGACCTCCTCGAGGCTGCCCGCGGGTGCCGCATCGTCGGCGTATGCCCCCGTGGCATGGGCAAGGGCGATGAGAAAAGTGATGCGCTTCAACTGCATGGCGAATCCCCGGCCAGTAAAAAGGCCGCGAGTCTCGCCCGAAAAAGCAGCCGCGGGAATGCGGCATATTGTCGCGCCGCGCTACCCTCAGCTGCGCACCGGGCGCTTCTGCAGCTTGCGCTGCAGCGTGCGCCGATGCATGTTGAGCCGACGCGCGGTCTGCGAGACGTTGCCGTCGCACTCCTGCAGCACCTTCTGGATGTGCTCCCACTCCAGGCGGTTCACCGACAGGGGCCGATCCGGCACGTCCACGCCGGTATCGCCCGCGTCGCGGTGGAAAGCCGCCTGGATCTCGTCGGCATCGGCCGGCTTGGCGAGGTAGTGCACGGCACCGAGCTTGATCGCCTCGACCGCGGTCGCGATCGACGCATACCCGGTCAGCATCACGATGCGCGTGTTCTCGTCGAGCTCCTTCAGCACGCGCACCAGTTCGAGCCCCGACGCACCGGGCATGCGCAGGTCGACCACCGCGTACTCGGGCGGCTCCGCGCGCGCGAGCGCGATGCCGGAATCCGCGTCGTGCACGACGCGCACGTGGTAGCCGCGACGTTCGAATGCCTGCGCCAGCACCGTCGCGAAGATCCCGTCGTCGTCGACGAGCAGCAGGCTCGGTCGCTCCAGCGGCGTGTCTTCAGTGTCCATCGGTGATCCGCAATGCCGCGAGCGGCAGGCGGACACGGCAGCGCGTGCCCCCGCCGTCGCGATCGAACAGCATCGCCTCGCCACCGAAGCGGCGCAGCGTCTGGAAGGTCAGGAACAGCCCCAGCCCCATGCCCTCCTGCTTGGTGCTGAGGCCCGCGGTGCCGACGCGTCCCTCGAGCTCCGGCGCGAGTCCGCTGCCGCGATCACCCACGTCGAACACGAGTTCGTCGTCGCGCCAGAGCGCCTCGATGCGCACCGCCTGCGGCGATGCGTCGGCGGCATTGTTCAGGATGTTCAGCAGCGCGTGCTCCAGCGTCTGCTCGATCACCAGCCGCGGCGCGGGCCGTGGCCCGTCCAGCAGGACCTCGGCGCGTACTTCCGGGCGCCCGCCGCGCCAGCGCGCGAGCAGCGACTGCAGCCAGTGCTCGAGGTCGGTCGCGGCACCGGACTCCGCGCGCCAGCCGCCCGCGGTCGCGGCCAGCGAGCCCAGGATCTGCTTGCAGCGCGCGACCTGCGCACGCAGGAGCTCGAGACGGTCACGGTCCATGGCCTCGCCCGGCGCAACGTCCTTCAGCACTACCGCCAGCGTCGACAGCGGCGTGCCGAGTTCGTGCGCGGCGCCGGCCGCCAGCGTTCCCAGCGCCAGCACATGATCCTGCTGCATCTGCTGCTCGTGCAGCGCGGCGATCATGCGGTCGCGGTCACGCACCGAACGCCCCATCTGCACGCCGAATCCGGCGATCAGCAGCGCGCTGAAGGTGAAGCCGACCCACATGCCGAGCTCGTGCAGCCCCACCGTCGTCCCGCCGTGCCCCGCATGCACCGCGGGCAGCGGCAGGTGCAAATAGCTGAGCGCCGCGTAGCAGCTCATGGTGAACGCGACCATCGCCCACGCGTAACCGCCCGGCAACGATACGGCGGTCAGCGTGAGTGGCAGCAGGTAGAACGGCGCGAACGGATTCGCGACCCCGCCGGTGAGGTAGAGCAGTACCGTCAGCGCCACCACTTCCAGCGTCAGGTGCAGGAACAGCTCGGGGTCCGTGACGGCACGGGACCAGCGCAGGCGCAGCGCGGTCAGCACGGCGAGCACGACGACCGCCGTGAACAGCCCGGACATCGGCGCCACCGGCAACGACAGGTGCCACCGGTAAAGGGCGAGAGCGGCGACCAGCAGTTCGGCGGCGAGCACGATCACGCGCAGGCCGTTCAGGCGGCGCAGGTTGATCGTGTTGCTGGAGGGAAGGATGGGCTCGGACATCGGCGCATTCCTTCTCACCCGGGCTGGCGATAGCTCTCCACCGATGGACACGAGCAGAACAGGTGCCTGTCCCCGTAGACATTGTCGATACGGTTCACCGGTGCCCAGTACTTGTCCTCGTGCAGCGTCGTGGCGGGGAAGGCCGCGTCGCTGCGCGAATACGGGTGCTTCCACTCGGCATCCGTGATGTCGCGCAGCGTGTGCGGGGCGTTCTTCAGCACATTATCGGTGGCGTCGGCCTGGCCGCTCTCGACGGCCATCACTTCGCGGTGGATGCTGATCATCGCGTCGCAGAAGCGGTCGATCTCGCGTTTGGGCTCGCTCTCGGTGGGTTCCACCATCAACGTGCCCGGCACCGGGAATGACATGGTCGGTGCGTGGAAGCCGTAGTCGACCAGGCGCTTGGCGATGTCTTCCTCGCTGATGCCGCTGCGCTCCTTCACGGGACGCAGGTCGATGATGCACTCGTGCGCCACGCGCCCGTTGGCGCCGGTGTACAGCACCTGGTAGTAGGGCGCGAGACGCGCGGCGATGTAGTTCGCGCTCAGGATCGCGACCTGCGTTGCCTTGCGCAGGCCCGCCGCGCCCATCAGCGTGGCGTAGACCCAGGAGATCGGCAGGATGCTCGCACTGCCGAACGGTGCGGCCGATACCGACATGCCGTCGTCGTGCACGCCCTCGATCGGCGTGCAGACGTGGCCGGGCAGGAAGGGCGCGAGGTGGGCGCGCACGCCGATCGGACCCATGCCGGGGCCGCCGCCGCCGTGCGGGATGCAGAAGGTCTTGTGCAGGTTCAGGTGCGAGACGTCG
Organism: Pseudomonadales bacterium; assembly: GCA_018057015.1. Classification (GTDB taxonomy): domain Bacteria; phylum Pseudomonadota; class Gammaproteobacteria; order Pseudomonadales; family UBA5518; genus UBA5518. Next base: position 7,180 of record JAGPES010000078.1, read on the forward strand.
GCGCCGAACTTGCCGGGGCGCGCGATGCCGACCAGCGCGTTCATGTTGGCCCCGTCCAGGTAGACCTGGCCGCCGTGCTCGTGCACCAGCGCGCAGATCTCCACGATGTTCTGCTCGAAGACGCCGTGCGTGGAAGGGTAGGTGACCATCAGCGCGGCGAGTTCCTCGCTGTGGCGCCCGGCCTTGAGGCGCAGGTCCTCGATGTCCACGTTGCCCTGCGCGTCGCATTCCACGATCACCACGCGCATGCCGGCCAGCGCGGCGCTGGCGGGGTTGGTGCCGTGCGCGGAGCTCGGGATCAGGCAGATGTCGCGGTGCGCCTCGTTGCGGCTGCGATGGTAGTGGCGTATCGCCAGCAGGCCGGCGTATTCTCCCTGCGCGCCGGAGTTGGGCTGGAACGAGAGCACGTCGTAGCCGGTGCACGCGATCAGCGCGTCGCCCAGTTCCTTCATCAGCTCCGCGTAGCCGGCGGCCTGCTCGCGCGGCGCGAAGGGATGCATGTTGGCGAAGGCGGGCCAGGTGACCGGGATCATCTCGGTGGTGGCGTTCAGTTTCATGGTGCAGGAACCCAGCGGGATCATCGCGCGGTTCAGCGCGATGTCGCGGCTCTCGAGCTTGCGCAGGTAGCGCAGCATCTCGGTCTCGCTGTGGCAGGTATTGAAGATCGGATGCGTGAGGTAGGCGCTGCGGCGCACGAGCTCCGCGGGCACCGACAGCGCGGACGTCGCCTCGATCGCGTCGAAGGCGGGCGCCTTGTCGCCGCAGAAGATGCGCCACAGCGTCTCGACCTCGGCGCGCGTGCTGCGCTCGTCCAGGCTGACGCCGATACGCCCGCCGTCGAGCGTGCGCAGGTTGATGCCGGCGTGGAGCGCGCGCTGCACGATCGCGGCCTGTTCGCCACCGGCCTCGATGGCGAGCGTGTCGAAGAAATGCGGGTGCGACAGCGTGAAGCCGCCGGCCTCGAGGCCGCGCGCGAGGATCGTGGCGAGGCGGTGGATGCGCGTGGCGATGGTGCGCAGCCGCCCGGGGCCGTGGTAGACCGCGTAGAACGCGGCCATCAGCGCCAGCAGCGCCTGCGAGGTGCAGATGTTGCTGGTGGCCTTCTCGCGGCGGATGTGCTGCTCGCGCGTCTGCATGGCCATGCGCAGCGCCTGGTTGCCGCGGGCATCGATCGAGACGCCGATGATGCGCCCGGGCATCGAGCGCTTGTGCTCGTCGCGGGTGGCGAAGTACGCGGCGTGCGGGCCGCCGAAGCCCATCGGCACGCCGAAGCGCTGGGTGTTGCCGAGCGCGACGTCGGCGCCCATCTCGCCGGGGCTCTTCAGCAGCAGCAGGCTCATCAGGTCGGCCGCGACCACCGCCAGCGCGCCCTTGGCGTGCACCTGCGCGATCAGCCCGGTGAGGTCGCGCACGCGGCCGTCGGTGCCGGGGTACTGGAACAGCGCGCCGAAGACGTCGGCCCCGGCGAGGTCGGTGTCGGGGTCGCCGACCATCACCTCGAGACCGAGCGGTTCGGCGCGCGTGCGCACCACCGCGATGGTCTGCGGGTGGCAGTCGGCGGCGACGAAGAAAGTGTTCGACCTGTTCTTGCGCACCACGCGCTTGCACAGCGTCATGGCCTCGGCGGCGGCGGTGCCCTCGTCCAGTAGCGAGGCGTTGGCGAGCTCGAGCCCGCTGAGATCGATGATCATCTGCTGGAAATTCAGCAGGCCTTCGAGACGGCCCTGCGAGATCTCGGGCTGGTAGGGGGTGTAGGCCGTATACCAGCCCGGGTTTTCCAGCACGTTGCGCAGGATCACCGCGGGCGTGATGGTGTCGTGGTAGCCGCAGCCGATCAGGGATCGCAGCACGCGGTTCTTCGCCGCGATCGCGGCCAGGCGCTCCAGCACCGCGTGCTCGGGCTGCGGCCCGGGCAGCGCGAGCGGCGTGGATTCGAGGATCGCCGCCGGCACGGTCTGCGCGGTCAGGTGATCGAGCGAATCGGCCCCCACGGTCGCGAGCATCTCGGCGATCTGCGCCTCGGACGGGCCGATGTGGCGGTGCAGGAAGGCATCGCGCTGCTCGAGGGTGCCGAGATCGGGGCAGGCGGCGGGACTGGCTTGGCTGGTCATGGCTTTACTCGGACAGGCCGCGCGAGGGCGGCGGTGCGGGTTCCGGAAAGCGGCGTATTTAACCACAGCGGCCGGCCGCTGCCGAACGCGGATTTCGGGAAAAAGAGGCGGGCCGGCGCCGCTTGAGCCGCGGGCCGCTTTGTCCGTACCATGCGCTGCTACAGCCCGTCCACCCCAGGAACGCCCGCCTCAGTGCCCCAGTTCCGCAAGAAACCCCGCGCCCCCCGGTACCGACCGCCCAGCATCAAGGAGTCCGCGCTGCCGCGCATCGTGCAGCGGATCATCGCCGCGACCCTGTTCCTGCTGCTGGTGACGATCGTCAGCACCCTGGGCTTCTACCGCGCGGCGGACGACCATGCCGACTTCTGGAGCGCGCTGTACATGGCGCTGATCACGATCTCCACGGTCGGCTACGCCGAGGCGGTGCCGCTGGACAGCGCGAGCGACCGCATCTTCGCTGGCGTGATCTCGATGGTGGGATTCGGCGCGCTGACATTCCTGTTCACCAGCCTGTCGATGTTCTTTCTCGAGAAGGACTTCGACCAGACGATACGGAGGCGACGCATGGAGCGGGAGATCCGCAAGCTCAGGGGCCATTACATCGTGTGCGGATTCGGCCGTGTCGGGCGCAACACGGCCTACGAACTGCGGCTGACCGGCCGTCGTTTCGTGGCGATCGACCTGGCGCAGGAGCGATTCGACGAGCATCGCGAGCGCTTTCCCGAGCTGTTGAGCCTGCAGGGTGATGCCTCGGACGACGACATGTTGCTGGCGGCCGACATTGCCGACGCCGCCGGCGTGTTCGCCGTGACCGGCGACGATTCGCGCAACCTCATGATCACGCTCACCGCGAAGCAGCTGAATCCGGGGGTGCGCGTGGTGGCGCGCGCGCACGAGGTCAGGAACATCGCGAAGATGCGCAAGGCCGGTGCCGACGATGTGATCTCGCCCGACTTCACCGGCGGCATGCGCATTGCCTCGGCCATGGTCCGCCCGCACGCGATGAACTTCCTCGACGAGATGCTTCGCTCCGAGCGTGGGCTGCGCGTGGAGGAGGTGCGGCTGCCGGAGGAGTTCCGGCCCACGGCTCTCGGCTCCGTCTGCCGTCGCGGCACCGAGTTCGTGCTGCTCGCGGTGCGCGACGGCGGCTCGTGGGCGTTCAATCCGGAAGAGGATTACCTGCTCTCGCCGGGGCAGGTGATCATCGCGATGGCGAGCACGCGCGGCCGGGCAGACATCGAGGCCTGCATCGCGGACCACCTCGGCTGATGTGCCCTCAGACGACCAGCG
>JAGPES010000079.1 GCA_018057015.1 Pseudomonadales bacterium
GGCACCAGTCGGCATGAATGCCGACCCACAGTGCGGAAGGCAACAGCCTCGATGGCGACAGCGGAATCCGGCAAGGCGCCTGTGGGTCGCCATTCATGGGGACAGCGGCGACCCCCGAAGGCACCAGTCGGCATTCATGCCGCAACCTACAGCGCGTCGAGGGCGGCGCGGTTCAGCAGGGGATTGGCGTACATCGCGATCAGGTAAGGGCGGTGCTCCGCGGGCAGCGCATCGAGCCGCGCGCGCAGCTCCGTGTCCGCCGCCGCGAGGGCGGCATCGTCCGCGTACCCCTGCGGCAGCCGGCCGTGCAGCATGCGCAAGGCGGCGAGGTTGCTGGCCTGGACGCGGTACAGCGCCATCACCTGGCGGTCGATCTCGGCGGCCACCTCGTCGGGCCCCGCAAAATCGGCGGCAAGCGGTTCGCCGAAACTCACGTGCACCGCGCCCTTGGGCGCGGTGATGCTGCGCGCGATGCTCGCCACGTCCTCGTGCTCCTCCTTCTCGTAACCGCCCGCCGTCGCGCGCAGGTACAGCTCGCGCGCCTTGGCGGCGTCGCAGGGATCCCATTCGTAGGATATCGAGACCGGCACGATGTTCAGCGCGCGCACGTGTTCGGCAAGCGGCGTCTCGCGCGCCTTGCTGATGCACAGCATCTTGATGATTGCCGGCTCGGTGCGGTCCCAGCCGTCCTTGGCGCGACCCTCGCGCTGCGCGATCCAGATCGAGCTGCGCTCCTCGAGCAGCGAGTGGCGGATGTAACCCGAGAGCTCCTGCAGCGCCGCGAGCATCTGCCGCGGCCCCTTCGTCGAGCGGCGCACGATGAAGCTCTTGTTGAGCCGCATCAGGTCCGCGGCGTAGTCCTTGGTCAGCAGGTTGTCGCCGATGGCGATGCGCACGGTGTCGCGGCCGTTGGCGTACAGGGCGTAGTTCACGAAAGCCGGGTCGAGCGCGATGTCACGGTGGTTGCCGATGAACAGGCAGGCCCGCGACGGATCGAGACGCTCGAGCCCGCTCACCGTGAATTCCCCGGTGCTGGCCTCGATCATCGCGGTCATGTACTTCTCGACGACCTGCTGGAAGCCGGCCACGCTGGCGACGTCCGCGAGCTGGCGGCCCAGGTACAGGCGTACGACCGGGCGCAGCAACGCCCCCACCATGCGGCCGGCGAGCGGGAAGCGCAGCCGCGTGATCGCGTCCGTGAACTCGGCGTTGCGCAGCAGCCGGTCCAGCACGCCACGCACCTCGTCGTCGTTGTAGGGTCTGATCTGCGCGAACCGGTCCTGGCTCATTGCGTCCTCTGGCTCTGTGGCTGATGGCCCGTGGCGCGGGCATTTGCGGCGCGCGATTATACGCTACCATTCCCGCCTCTCCCCGCCGTGAATGTCACCATGCCCCACGAACCGATCCTGTTCTCGCGCCAGGGCCACATCGCCCGCATCACGCTGAACAACCCCGCCCAGCACAACGCGCTGGGCGCTGGCGAGATAAGCCGTTTGCGCGACTGCCTCGACGCCGTCGCCGCCGATCCGGCGCTGCGGGTGCTGCTGCTGGCCGGCAACGGCGAGCGCACCTTCTGCGCGGGCGCCTCGCTGAAGCAGTTCCGGAGCGGGGACATGAGCGGCGAACTCTTCAGCACGCTGACCGACCAGCTGGCGGCGCTGCCGATACCTTCCGTCTGCGCGCTGAACGGCAACGTCTTCGGTGGCGGGGCGGAAATCGCGCTGTGCTGCGATTACCGCATCGGGGTCGACGATCTGCGGCTGCTGGTGCCGGCCGCGCGCATCGGCATCTGCTACCCGCTGAACGGCCTGCAGCGCTACGTCGACAAGCTGGGACTCGGCGCGGCCAAGCGCATCCTGGTCGCCAGCGAGGAACTGCCGGCCGAGACGCTGCTCGCCATCGGCTTCCTGCACCGCGCGGTGCCGCGCGGGCGCCTCGGTGCCGAGAGCGAAGCCTTCGCGCAGCATCTCGCGGGGCTCGCGCCGCTCGCGGTGCGCGCGATGAAGCAGATCCTCGGCGGCATCGCGCGCGGCGCGGTCGACGCGACGCAAGCGGCTCGGCTGGCGCAGCGCTGCGCCGGGTCCCGGGACCTGCAGGAAGGTCTCGCGGCGCAACGGGAGAAACGCGCGCCGCGTTTCACAGGGGAATGAGCCGCGCACCGCCGCGCATGCCGCGGCGATACGTCGCCGGCGAGCGGCCGGTCCAGCTGAGGAACGCGCGGCGAAAATTCGAGACGTCGTTGTAGCCCAGCATGTCCGCGATCTCCGCGATCGAGAGCATGCTGTCGCGCAGGTAGGTCTCGGCGAGCTGCCGGCGCAGCTCGTGCACGATGCGCTGGTAGTTCGTGCCCTCCTCGTCGAGCCGCCGGCGCAGCGTGCGCGGGCTGACGTGAAGGTGGTCGGCCGCCTCCTCGAACGGGGGGAAGCGCCCGGGCGTCGCCAGCAGGTAGTTGCGGATGTCGGTGGTGTAGCCGTCGCTGCGGTTCAGCGCGGCGAGCAACTCGTCGCACTGCTTGCGGTAGAGCTTGAGCAGCGTGGGATTGGCGAACTGCAACGGGACGTCGAGATAGCGCCGGTCCACCGCGAGCCGGCTGTCGGGCGCGTCGAAGCGCACGTTGGCGCAGACCAGGCGGCGGTACGCCTCGCCGTGCCCCGGATCCGGGTACGCGAGCGAGACGCTGAGCGCATCGTCCGACAGTGCGCACAGCCGGCGCAGCGAGGCGGCCGCTGCCGCGAAGAAGATCTCGCAATCGGCCGGCTCAACCGTCTCGTGCAGCATGCCGCCGAGCAGGCGGATCGACACCGTGTCACGCCCGGATTCCACCCCGATGCGGAAGCTGCCACTGATCAGGCGGTGATAGTGCCCCATCACCTCCATCAGCTCCTGCACGTTGCGACAGCACATCAGCGCGTAGCCGAGCTCGCCGAGGGCCGCCACCGAGATGCGGCTGCCGAAATGCAGCGCGAAACCGGGGTCGCCGGAGCGGCGCAGGCAATTTTCCAGCATGCGCGTCTGGTCGCGCAGCGAGATGCGGGTATCGGGCGCCCCGAGCGCCCCCTCGTCGATCGAGGTGCCCTCCAGCACCTCGGCCGGCGCGATCCCGAAATCGGCCGCGACCTCGACCATGATCGCCGCGATGGGTGCGGGCAGGTCGTGGCGGGGAACCCTCAGCCGGTGCGCCATGTTTGGCCTCGATTGACCATTTTGTGGCACAAGATAACCTTGTTCCGCAAACGCCGGCAACCAAGAATTCCATCACTCCGATTCCGGTCGGACGCCAGATACCAAAACAGCCATCGCAGAGGAGATTCCCATGGGCGTTCAATTCGTCATCGACACGCCGAGCGAAGTCCGTTACTTCGACCAGGAAGCACAGCGCATGGACGCGGGCACGGCGCAGCAGGTCGCCGAGATCTTCCAGACCCCGCTCACCGGGTGCTACAACTGGGACTACCGGGTACAGGACGACCGCATCAGGAAGCTCTACGAGCTCGGCAAGCAACTCAACTGGAACGTCGAGACCGACATCGACTGGAACAAGCCGCGCACGCGCCTGACGCCCGAGCAGCGCGATGCCATCGTGGCCTTCAAGGGCTATGGCCCCTACGAAGCGCTCAGCGAGGAGCAGAAGCAGGAGTTCGCCGAGCACGAGAACGTGTGGACGCTGTCGCAGTTCCTGCACGGCGAGCAGGGCGCGTTGCTGGTGGCCTCGCAGCTCACCAGCTGCGCCCCGACGCTGAACGCGAAGCTCTACGCGGCCTCGCAGACCTTCGACGAGGCGCGCCACGTCGAGGTGTTCAACAAGTACCTCCAGACCAAGGCCGGCTACATGTATCCGGTGGATCCGGCGCTGAAGAGCCTGCTCGACAAGATCCTCACCGACCCGCGCTGGGACCTGAAGTTCATCGGCATGCAGCTGATCATCGAGGGGCTGGCGCTGTCGGCGTTCACCACGATGAAGGCGACCACACCGAAGGGCGAGTTGCTGAATGACGTGGTCGAACTGGTGCTGCGAGACGAGGCGCGCCACGTGACATTCGGCATCAACTACCTCGAGGAGCACCTGAAGAGCCTGAGCGAGGCCGAGCGCGAGGAGCGCGCGCGCTTCGCCTACGAGGCCTGCGTGGTGGCGCGCGAGCGCATGATCCCCAAGGACGTTTTCCACCACTGGGGCTGGAACGTCGAGGAGGCGCGGCGCATCTACCTGGAAGGCGAGTTCCGCCAGATGTTCCGCAACCTGATGTTCATGCGCGTGATGCCGAACCTGCGCCGCATCGGGCTGCTGACCGACTCGGTGCGTCCGCTGTTCGAACAGCTCGGGATGCTCGAGTACGAGAACCTGAAGGACGACGGCGACATCGACTGGGCCGAGCTGTCGCGGCCGCTGTTCACCACCGCCGCCTGAGGTCTCAGTCCGGCGCAGCGTCGAGCCGGAACGCATCCGCATCGAGGTGCGCCGGGAATTTCTCCCGGCACTGAGCCAGCGTTTGCGCCGCGAGCGTCACGCGGTGCACGCCCGCGGCGCTGCCGGCATCCAGCGCCAGCCGGCCCCACGGGTCGATCACCAGGCTGTCACCGGCATACTCGATGCCCTCGCCGTCGACGCCGGTGCGGTTCACCCCGATCACCCAGGCCTGGTTCTCGATCGCGCGCGCGACCAGCAGCGCGCGCCAGTGCTCGCGCCGCCGCGCCGGCCAGTTCGCCACGTACAGCAGCGCGTCGTAGTCACCGCGGTTGCGGCTCCACACCGGGAAGCGCAGGTCGTAGCAGACCTGCGGGCACAGGCGCCAGCCGGCCCAGTCGATCACGCGCCGCTCGCTGCCCGCCACGTAGCTCAGATGCTCGCGCGCCATGCGGAACAGGTGGCGCTTGTCGTAGTGCGCGAGCGCGCCGTCCGGGCGCGCCAGCAGGAAGCGGTTGCGGAACGTCCCCGTCTCCTCGATCGCGAGGCTGCCGGCGATCGCGCAGCCGTGGCGTGCCGCCTGCTCGCGCAGCCAGCACACCGTGGGCCCGTCCAAGGCCTCGGCACAGCCGGCCGGTTCCATCGTGAAGCCGGTGGCGAACATCTCCGGCAGCAGCGCCAGCGCGCTGCCGGCGGCCGCCGGCAGCAGGCGCTCGAACTGCGCGCGATTGGCTGGCGCGTCCCGCCACGCGAGGTCCTGCTGGAAGATCGTGACGCTCAGATCCTGCATAGCAGCTCCGCGGCGCGCACCAGGGTCTCGTCCTGCTTGGCGAAACAGAAGCGCAGCAACCGCAGGTGCGGCGGCCGCTCGCAGAACACCGACACCGGGATCGCCGCCACGCCGTGGGCGCTCACCAGTTCACCGGCCATCGTGACATCGTCGACGTCGCGGATCGCGCTGTAGTCGAGCAACTGGAAATAGGTGCCGGCTGCAGGCAGCGCGCGCCAGCGCGAGCCGCCCAGCAGGCCGCAGAACAGGTCGCGCTTGGCCTGGTAGAACGCCGGCAACTCGTCCACGTGACCCGGCGCCCCCGCCATGAAGTCCGCCAGCGCGTGCTGGATCGGCGTGACCGCCACGAAGGTCACGAACTGGTGCACGCGGCGGAACTCGCGGGTCAGCGCCGGCGGCGCCACGCAGTAGCCGGTCTTCCAGCCGGTGGCGTGGTAGGTCTTGCCGAACGAGAACACCGCGAATGCGCGCTCGGCGAGCGCGGGCCGCGCCAGCACGCTGTGGTGCGCCGCGCCGTCGTAGACCAGGTGCTCGTAGACCTCGTCGGACAGCACCAGCAGGCCGTGCCTCTGCACCAGCTCCTCGAGGCTGTCGAGGTCGGCCGCGGCCAGCACGCTGCCGGTGGGATTGTGCGGCGAATTGATCACGATCATCCGTGTGCGCGGCGTGACCGCCCCGGCCACGCGCTGCCAGTCGATGGCGAAGTCCGGAGGCAGCAAGGGGATGCGAACGGCGCGTCCGCCCGCCAGCCGCACCGAGGGTTCGTAGCTGTCGTAGCTCGGGTCGAACAGGATCACCTCGTCGCCCGCGCCAACGGTCGCCATGATCGCGCAGAAGATGGCCTCGGTCGCGCCCGGGACCACCGTCACGGCGTCGTCCGGATCGACGTTGCAGCCATGGCAGCGCGCGATCTTCAGCGCGATCTGCTCGCGCAAGGCCAGCACGCCCGCCATCGGCGCGTACTGGTTTCGCCCGGCGGCGACGTGGCGCGCCAGCGCCTCGCCGAGACCGGCCGGCAGGGCGAAATCGGGGAATCCCTGCGACAGGTTGATCGCGCCGTGCTCCTCGGCCTTGCGCGACATCACCGTGAATATCGTGGTGCCCACGTCGGGCAGCTTGGACGCGATGGCGGGGATCATTCACTTCGCTCCGGATGCCGCGGGAAGGCGCCATGACGCTACCACGCCGCCGCCCGGCGGGAAACCTGCAACGCCCGCGCGCCCGGGTTGACGCCGCCGCGCCCGGCCGCGACAGTGCCGTCATCGCACCGACGCGACAGTCGGTCACGATGCCAGCGCCACCCGCGATCCGAGGACAGCCCATGATCCGTGCCTGCCAGCATGCCGCCCTTCTGCTCGCCATTGGCGGCGCCGCAATGGCGCTCGGCGCGGATCCGGCGCCGCGCGACGCGCCGGCCGATGACTGGGCCGCCAGGGGGGCAAGCGCGCTCGCCGAGTCGCGGGCCCTCTTCCCCGGCATGCCCGAGCGCGCACGCAACGTGATCCTTTTCGTCGGCGACGGCATGGGCATCACCACGATCACGGCGGCGCGCATCCTGGAAGGGCAGCGCGATGGCGGCAGCGGAGAGGACAACTCCCTCGCCTTCGAGCGGCTGCCGTTCGTCGCGCTGTCCAAGACCTACTCCGCGAACCAGCAGACACCCGACTCCGCACCGACCATGAGCGCGATGATGACGGGCATCAAGACCAATGACGGCGTGATCAGCATCGCCCCCACGGTGCCGCACGGCGAGCCCGCGCGCGATACGGTCGCAGCTGCCGCGCAACCGACGCTGCTCGAGCTCGCCGAGGGCGCGGGGCTGGCAACCGGCGTGGTCAGCACCGCGCGGCTCACGCACGCCACGCCGGCGGCCTGCTACGCGCACACCTCCGCGCGCGACTGGGAGGCCGACAGCGACCGCCCCGCCGATGCGACGGTGCCGGACATCGCCGCGCAGCTGATCGACCGCTTCGGGCCCGGTGGCATCGGTGACGGGCTCGAGGTGGCGCTCGGGGGCGGCCGCGAGAAGTTCCTCCCGGCGCGCACGCGCGACCCCGAGGATCGCGGCGAGCGCGGCGTGCGCCGCGACGGGCGCGACCTGACGCGCGAATGGCGACGCAAGTTCGGCGGATCGTTCGTCCACGACCGCGCCGGCTTCGAGGCGATCGATCCCGCGCGCAGCACGCACCTGCTGGGGCTGTTCGAGCGCTCGCACATGGAATACGAGGCCGATCGCGCGCGCGACACCGGCGGCGAGCCCTCGCTGGCCGAGATGACGGCCAAGGCCATCGACATCCTCGCGCGCAACCCGCGCGGCTGGTTCCTGATGGTCGAGGGCGGGCGCATCGACCACGGCCACCACGCCGGCAATGCGTACCGCGCTCTCACCGACACGATCGCGCTGTCCGACGCGGTGCGTGCGGCACTGGCGAAGGTGGACCTGCGCGAGACGCTGGTGATCGTCACTGCCGACCACAGCCACGTGTTCACGATGGCCGGCTACCCGGCATGTGGCAACCCGATCCTCGGCAAGGTCGTGGAGCCGGGCGCGAGCAAGCCCGCGCTCGCCGCCGACGGCAGGCCCTACACCACGCTCGGTTACGCCAATGGCGCCGGCCTGCACGACGGTGCCACGGGCGCGGCGCCCTACCCGCGCGCGGCGCGCAGCGGGCGCGTCGCGGACCTCGGGCCGCTCGACACCGCGCACGCGGACTTCCACCAGGAGGCACTGGTGCCGCTGGCGTCGGAAACGCACGGCGGCGAGGACGTCGCGATCTTCGCCGGCGGGCCCTCGGCGCAGCACCTGCACGGCGTGCAGGAGCAGAGCCACGTGTTCTACGTGATGCGCGCGGCGCTGGGGCTGTGAGGCGATGCTGCGCGAGTCGCCCCGCATTCTCTGCCTGGCGACGCTGCGCGCCGCGCCGCTCGCGCAGCTCGTCGGAGCCGCGGCGCGGGCGGGCTTTGCCGGCGTCACACTGCGCCGCCACCACGTCGAACAGGCGCGCGCGGCGGGACTCGGCGACGAGGCAATCCGTGAACTGCTGCGACAGCTCCCCCTCGGCGCGGTGATGCTCGAAGCGCTGACGCGCTGGCCGGCCGACGTGGCGCACGACCGCGCGGCGGCGGCGCAGGCACGCGCGCTGTTCGAGTGCGCCGTTGCGCTGGGCACCCGCGAGACCTGCGCGGTGCTGGTGGACGGCACGCCGTGGCCGCGCGAGGAGCTGGTGCGCGCCTTCCGCTCGCTGTGCCGGATGGCCGCGGACCACGGCCTGCGCGTGGCGCTGGAATTCGTGCCGTGGTCGGTGATCGACAGCCTCGATGCGGCGATCGACGTCGTGCAGCACGCCGGCCACGACAACGGCGGCCTGCTGCTCGACAGTTGGCACTGGGCGCGAGCCGGCACCCGCGACGAGGAACTCCGGCGGCTCGACCCGGCACGCGTCGTCATGCTGCAGCTCAGCGACGCGCCCGCGCGGCCGGCCGCCGACCTGTGGCAGGAGACCCTGCACGCACGCCTGCTGCCGGGTGCCGGCGTCATCGACCTCCACGGCCTGATCGCGAAGCTGGAGCGCCACGGCGTCAACTGCCCGGTGGCGGCGGAGGTATTCAGCGACCGCCTCGCGGCACTGGATCCGGCACTGGCAGCACGCGAGCTGGCGGTCGGCCTGGATGCCCTATTTTCACCAAAACCCGCCCGTGAGCCCGACGCGCCCAGCCCGTAGAATGCGCTCGCCCGCAGCGGGCCCATCATCACCCCGTGACCCCGGAGGAAACTTTCAGTGCGTATCGACGATGCCGACCGCGCCACCCTCGCCGCCTGGGAAAGCGAACTCGCAACGCGTTACGCCGCGCTGGCGGCGGCGGGATTGAAGCTCGACGTGACGCGCGGCAAGCCCGGCAGCGCGCAGCTCGACCTGTCGGACCGGCTCGACGGCGTGCTGGGCGCGAATTACCGCGGCAACGACGGCACGGACCTGCGCAATTACGGCGGCCTGGACGGCATCCCGGAAGCCAGGCAGCTGTTCGCCCCGGTGCTGCAGGTGCCGGTGGACAACATGCTGGTCGGCGGCAACAGCAGCCTCACGCTGATGTGGCAATGCGCCCTGTACGGCATGCATTTCGGTTTCGAGGGTCCCGGCTCGGCCTGGCGCAACGGCGGCCCGGTGAAGTTCATCTGCCCGGTGCCGGGCTACGACCGCCATTTCGGCATCTGCGAGCACCTCGGCATCGAGATGATCACGGTGCCGATGACCGACAACGGCCCCGACATGGACGCGGTCGAGGCGCTGATCGACAGCGACCCGGCCATCCGCGGCATGTGGGTGGTGCCGCGCTTCTCGAACCCGACCGGCGCGGTCTGCGACGAGGCGACCGTGGCGCGCTGCGCGGCGCTGGGCAAGCGCGCGGCGCGCGGCTTCCGCCTGTTCTGGGACGACGCCTACGCGGTGCACGCGCTGGATCGCGACGCACCGAGGCTCGCCCCGCTCTTCGAGGCCTGCCAACGCGCCGGCACCGGGGACAGCGTGCTGTTGTTCGGCTCGACCTCCAAGATCACGCATGCCGGCGCGGGCGTGGCCTTCCTGGCCGCGTCGACGGCGAACCTCGACGCGATCCGCCGCCACATGGGCTTTAGCAGCATCGGGCCCGACAAGGTCAACCAGAAACGCCACGTCGCGCTGCTCGAGGATTTTGCCGGCATGCTCGACCACATGGACCGGCACGCGGCGCTTTTGCGCCCGCGCTTCGCGGCGGTGCTCGACGCGCTGGAGCGCGAGCTCGCCGGCACCGGCATGGGCTCCTGGAGCCGGCCGCGCGGAGGCTATTTCGTGTCCTTCGACACGCGTCCCGGACTGGCGAGGGAAGTGGTGCGCCTCGCCGCGGAGGCCGGCGTCAAGCTGACCCCGGCCGGCGCCACCTTCCCCTACGGCAAGGATCCCGCGGACAGCAATATCCGCATCGCGCCGAGTTTCCCGAAGCTGGAGGAAATCGAGCGCGCGATGGAAGTGTTCGTGGTCTGCGTGAAACTGGCCAGCGTGCGGCAGAAACTCGCCGCCTGATCCGGACGGGCCGGGTAGCCACCGAGGACGTCGTAATCTGCATGGTTCAGGACCGAGCGTCGCCGGCTGCAGTGGGCGGCCTTGCCGTGCTGGGGACGCCGTGAATACGTCCCTGTAGGCTCGAGCGCCGCATCCCTGCGGCGCACGCCCCCTCACGGCAAGGCCGCCCACCGCATCCGCTCGGCCAACGTGGTGCCACTCCGA
>JAGPES010000080.1 GCA_018057015.1 Pseudomonadales bacterium
CCCCACTCCTTGAAGCCACCCTCGGTGAACTTCATGATGTTGCCCTTGTGCACGATGGTGACCGAGGGCAGGTCCTGGTCGATGGCGTACTGGATCGCCCGGCGCACCAGGCGCTCGGTGCCCGCCTTCGACACCGGCTTGATGCCGATGCCGCAGTTCTCGGGAAAGCGGATCTTCGTGACACCCATTTCCTCGCGCAGGAACCTGATCACCTTGTCGGCGTCGGGCGAACCGGCCTTCCACTCTATGCCGGCGTAGATGTCCTCGGAATTCTCGCGGAAGATCACCATGTTCGTCTTGCCGGGCTCGCGCACCGGCGAGGGCACGCCGCTGAACCAGCGCACCGGGCGCAGGCAGACGTAGAGGTCGAGCTCCTGGCGCAGCGCCACGTTCAGCGAACGGAAGCCGCCGCCCACGGGCGTGGTCAGCGGACCCTTGATCGAGACCACGTACTCGCGGATGGCTTCCAGCGTCTCGGCGGGGAACCAGTCGCCGTCGTAGAGCTCTGCGGCCTTCTCTCCGGTGTAGATTTCCATCCAGCTGATCCTGCGCTTGCCGCCGTAGGCCCTGGCCACCGCCGCATCAACGACTTTCAGCATGGCCGGCGTGATATCGACGCCGATCCCGTCGCCCTCGATGAAAGGAATAACCGGATTGTTGGGGACGGTCAGCGAGAAGTCCGCGTTGACGGTGATCTTTTCGCCTTGTGCTGGTACCTTGATGTGCTTGTACGCCATTGTCTGCTCCAGTGAAGTGGCCAGTGAATGAATAGCCGGTCTCTTGCGAGGCGCGGCAGTATACCATCGCTTCCCGGCGCTGGAGCGCCGCGGACCGACAGCGAACGAGCCAGCCCCGCGTGCCCGATGTGATCCTGTTCAACAAGCCCTGGGGTGTGCTCAGCCAGTTCAGCGATCGCGAGGGTCGCCGTACGCTGGCCGATTTCGTGCACGCGCCCGGTTTCCGGCCCGCCGGGCGGCTCGATTACGACTCCGAAGGCTTGCTCGTGCTCTGCAACGACGGCGCGCTGCAGGCGCGCATCACCTCGCCGCGCGCCAAGCTGCCCAAGACCTACCTGGTGCAGGTCGAGGGCGAGATCAGCGATGCGGCGCTCTCTCAGCTGCGCCGGGGCGTGACGCTGAACGACGGCCCGACGCGGCCCGCCGGCGCCGAGCGCATCGCCGCGCCGCCGCTGTGGGAGCGCGATCCGCCGGTGCGCTTTCGCGCCAGCATCCCGACCTCCTGGCTCAGCCTCACGCTCACCGAGGGTCGCAACCGCCAGGTCCGGCGCATGAGCGCCGCGGTCGGCTTCCCGACGCTGCGCCTGGTGCGCTGGCGCATCGGCCCGTGGAGCCTGGAGGGGCTGGCGAGCGGCGACTGGCGGCGCGAGCCGGTGAACCTGCCCGCGCGGGCGAAAAAGACCACACAACGCCCTGCCCCGCGAAGGCCGCGACGGCGGCTATAATGCGCGCCTTTCGACGGGACCCGACGATGAGCGACCAGCACGCGCAATGGATGCCGCACGTCACCGTGGCCACGGTGGTGTTCCGCGACGGCCGCTACCTGATGGTCGAGGAGATCGACGACGGCCGCACGGTACTGAACCAGCCCGCCGGCCACCTCGAGCCCAACGAGACGCTGGTCGAGGCCGCGCGCCGCGAGACCCTGGAGGAGACCGGCTGGGCGGTCGAGATCGAGGCAGTGCTGGGCGCCAGCCTGTTCACCAGCGCGCAGACCGGCATCAGCTACCTGCGTACCAGCTTCCTCGCGCGTGCCCTGCACCATCACGCGGAGCGCGCGCTCGACTCCGGGATAGTCGCCCCGCGCTGGCTGAGCTACGAGGAGATACTCGCCGGGCGTGCGCGCCTGCGCAGCGAATCGGTGCTGGCGACCCTCGAGCAGCACCGCGCGGGGCACCGCTTCCCGCTGCACTACTTCTATCCGCGCGTCTCATGAACCCGGGCGAGCGGGTCATCGTCGGCATCTCGGGCGGCGTCGATTCGGCGGTCTCCGCGCTGCTGCTGCGCGAGCACGGGTACGCGGTCGAAGGCCTGTTCATGAAGAACTGGGACGAGGACGACGGTACCGAGTACTGCACCGCGAAGGCCGATCTGGCCGACGCCGGGGCGGTCTGCGCGCTGCTCGGCATTCCCCTGCACACGGCCAATTTCGCCGCGGAGTACTGGGACAACGTATTCGAGCACTTCCTGGCCGAATACCGTGCCGGACGCACGCCGAATCCCGACGTGCTGTGCAACCGCGAGATCAAGTTCAAGGTCTTCCTGGAGTATGCCGAGGCGCTGGGCGCGGCGCGCATCGCCACCGGGCACTACGCGCGCATGGCCACGGCCAACGGCCCCGCGCGGCTGCTCAAGGGCCTCGATGCCGGCAAGGACCAGAGCTACTTCCTGCACGCGGTGCCGGGCGAGCAGCTGGCCAAGTGCCTGTTCCCGGTCGGCGAGCTGCCCAAGGCCGAGGTACGGCGCATCGCGCGCGCGCACGACTTCCCGGTCGCCACCAAGAAGGACAGCACCGGCATCTGCTTCATCGGCGAGCGCCGTTTCGGCGATTTCCTGCGCCGCTACCTGCCGGCGCAACCCGGGGCGATGAAGAGCGTCGACGGCGAGGTGCTCGGGGAGCACCACGGCCTGATGTACTACACGATGGGGCAGCGCCAGGGACTCGGCATCGGCGGGCGCCGCGACCACGCCGAGGAACCGTGGTACGTGGTGGACAAGGATCTGGCGGAAAACGCGCTGATCGTGGCCCAGGGCAGCGAGCACCCGGCGCTCTACCATCGTGCGCTCGGCTGCGGGCAACTGCACTGGATCGGCCCGCCGCCGGCGCAGGCGCCGCTGCGCCTGCACGCCAAGATCCGCTACCGCCAGGCCGACCAGGCCTGCACGCTGCGCGGCGCGGCGGGCGGGCGCTGGCGGGTGGAATTCGACCAGCCGCAGCGCGCCGTGACGCCGGGCCAGTACGTGGTGTTCTACGACGGCGACTGCTGCCTCGGTGGCGGCGTCATCGAGGAACGCTTCGCGTGAATGCCGCGGATGCTTCGCGCGCGCAGGCCATCGCGCTCGCCGCCGTGCTCGAGTGCGCGATCCTGGTCGACCAGCTGGCCCGGACCGGCACCGCGCCCGCCGAGGAAATGCGCGCGCTGACCGACAGCCTGTTCCGTGTCGAATGGGACGCCGTGGAAGACGTCTTCGGCGGCCTCGGGAACCTGGCGCGCGGGCTGCAGCAGCTCGAGACGATGGTCGCGCAGGTCCCCGGCGGCGAGCAGGGTCCGGTGCTGCGCTACGCGATGTCGCTGCTGCACCTGGGCAAGCGGCTCGCGCGCGACCGCGAGCGCCTGGCGATCATCCGCTCGCGCCTGCAGCACACGGGGCTCAAGTCCGAGCACTTCGCGACCAGTTACGACGAGCTCGCCGCCAGCATGGCCTCGATCTACCAGGACACCATCAGCACCTACCGCTTTCGCATCCAGGTCACGGGCAGCGCAGGGCACCTGCAGGAGGAGCGCGTCGCGGCGCGCATCCGCGCCCTGCTGCTGGCCGGCGTGCGCGCCGCGGTGCTGTGGCGCTTCGTGGGCGGCAACCGGCTGGGGCTGCTGCTCGGCCGCGGCCGGCTGCGCGAGGCCTGTCGCGCGCTGCGATGAATCCGGACCTGCGCGGCATGCGTTATCATCCGCCACGACACGCGCGCCCCGGCAGGGCGCACACAGGGAACACCATGCAGCTCAGCGAACTCAGCGCCATTTCCCCTCTCGACGGCCGCTACGGCGCCAAGACGGCGAGCCTGCGCCCGATCTTCAGCGAATTCGGCCTGATCCGCTTCCGCGTGCTGGTCGAGGTGCGCTGGCTGCAGCGCCTAGCCGCGCTGCCCGGCGTTCCGGAGTTCGGCCCCTTCGACGCCGCGACCTCCGCCGCGCTGGATGCGATCGCTTCAGGCTTTTCGCTCGCCGACGCCGAGCGCGTCAAGGCCATCGAGGCCACCACCAACCACGACGTGAAGGCCGTCGAGTATTTCGTGAAGGAGCGCGTCAACGCGATCCCGGGCGCCGCCGCCGGACTCGAGTTCGTGCACTTCGCCTGCACCTCGGAAGACATCAACAACCTGAGCCACGCGCTGATGGTGGACGCGGCTCGCGCCGGGGTCATGCTGCCGGCGATGGACCGCATCATCGAGGCGCTCGCGGCGATGGCCGAGGACTGGGCCGCGGTGCCGCTGCTCTCGCGCACGCACGGTCAGCCCGCCACCCCGTCGACGATGGGCAAGGAAATCGCGAACGTCGCCTATCGCCTGCACCGCCAGCGCCAGCAGGTGGCCGGTGTGCGCCTGCTGGGCAAGATCAACGGCGCCGTCGGCAACTACAACGCGCATCTGGCGGCCTACCCCGCGGTGGACTGGGAGGCGAACGCCCGCGATTTCGTCACGTCGCTGGGGCTCGACTGGAACCCCTACACCACGCAGATCGAGCCACACGACTGCCTCGCCGAACTGTTCGCGGCGATGGCGCGCTTCAACACCGTCCTGCTCGACTTCGCACGCGACGTCTGGGGCTACATCTCGATCGGGTACTTCCGCCAGCGTACCCGGGCCGGCGAAGTGGGCTCCTCGACGATGCCGCACAAGGTCAACCCGATCGACTTCGAGAACGCCGAGGGCAACCTCGGCCTCGCGAACGCGGTGTTCGGACACCTGGTCGACAAGCTGCCGGTCTCGCGCTGGCAGCGCGACCTCACGGATTCCACGGTGCTGCGCAACCTCGGCAGCGCCTTCGCCCAGAGCCTGGTCGCCTACGAGGCGGCGCTGAAGGGTATCGGCAAGCTGGAGCTCGACGCGACGCGCCTGCTGGCCGACCTCGACGCCAACTGGGAGGTGCTGGCCGAGCCGATCCAGACCGTGATGCGCCGCTACGCGGTGCCCGAGCCCTACGAGAAGCTCAAGGCGCTGACGCGCGGACAGCGCCTCGGCGCCGCCGGGATGCGCGCCTTCATCGACGGCCTGGACATCCCGATCGAGGCAAAGCGCGGCCTGGCGGAACTGACGCCGGCGAGCTACATCGGCAATGCCGCCGCGCAGGCGCGGCGCATCCGCGACCACCTGACAGGCTGAGGCGACGGCGATGGTGCGACCCAGGAGCGAGGGGCGGATCGAGATCGAGGCCAGTGGCGACCAGGCCGGCGCGCTTTGCGAACTGCTCCGGGGCGCGCAGCACATGGTGCGCATCTTCAGCGACTGCCTCAGCCCGCAACTCTTCGACCACGCCGGGCTCGCGGGCGAACTGTCGCGCGTGGCGCGCCAGGGCCGCGCCTGCGAGGTACGCATCCTGATCAAGGACAGCCAGTTCCTGACGCGGCGCGCGCACCGCATCGGCGCCCTGCACCAGCGCCTCGTCTCCTCCGTGGCGCTGCGCAAGCTGACGTACTGCCCGGACCACTACGTGGCGAACTACGTGCTGGTCGACGACAGCGGGATCTTCTTCATCCCGAACGAGGACGACAAGGTCTGCTTCTGCAACCGCGACGACCGCGCCCTCGTCAAGCATTATACCCAGCAGTTCGACGACCTCTGGCACAGGAGCAGCCCCGACCCCGAACTGCGCTTCATGCCGATGTAACACAAGGAGACCGACAGGGTGTCGCAGCAAATCCATCAACGGGCCGCGCAGAAACTCATCGCCTTCCACAAGGAGGCGGAGCAGCGCAACGAGTGGACCTTCTTCGTCGACGAGATGTACGCCCCCGGGTGCGTCTACATCTGCGAATACGCCGGCACCATGCGCGTGTGCGCCAACGGCATCGACGAGATCAAGTCCACCCACTACGGCCGCGACATGCAGCGCGGCTGGGAAGGCTGGACGTTCCCCTACCTCGACGTCTATGTCGGCAACGAGGGACGCGTGGTGACGCACTGGATGAACCGCGGCCCGGGCAAGCGGCCCGACGGCTCCTGGTTCGAAACGCCGGGCATCTCGTTCATCGCCTTCAACGGCGAGGGCAGGATCACGTCGCAATTCGACGTCTTCGACCTGGCCCACCAGATGCGCCTCTGCGACGAGCTCGAGGCGCACGGCCTGCTCTCTGCGGAACTGAAACAGAACTGGGTGATCCCCATGAAGTCGAAGCTGATCGCGATGCTGCAGGCAAACATGCCCTAGCGCCGCCGTCCCCCGCGCGGAAAGGGGATCACCCTCGATTCGCCGGCACCGGCCGACTCGCTGCCCTCGCCCTTCTCGTCGAGCAACTCGCCCATTTCGAGGATCAGCGATTCGGACACCTCGGCGGTGAAGAAGTGGTAGAAGCAGCTGCGGCACCTGCGCACCCGGCGCGACCAGTTGATCTCCGGCCTCGCGCGCACCCCGTGGCGCTGCCGCGGTTCCAGCCCGAGTTGCGTGAACGTGACCGCATCGCAGCGGCGCAGCGCGCGGCAGCTCGGGCAATACATCGTCGCGCCGCCGCAGGCCGCCACCTGCTCCGGGCTCGCGCTGAACTGCAGCTCGCGCCGCAACGGGCGGCCATCGAACTGCTGGCTCACCAGCGCACGGAAACCACCGTCGCGATCGAAGCGGATGCGCGTCTGCACCAGCGCGGTCGTGATCCTGCGGTTGCGCCGCATGCGCTGCATTCCCCCTATGGCCCGACCAGGCGCAGATGACTGCCGCTGGCGCCCGCCTCCACCACCACCTGCACGTCCATCTGCTGCTTCAGTTCGGGAACGTGCGAGATGATGCCCACCATGCGTCCGCCCGCCTGCAGGTCGATCAGCTTGCGGGCGGCACGCCGCACTCGCGCACGATCCCCACGAGCTGCTCCAGCAGGTGGCGCGGGTCCTCCAGCAGCGAGACGTCGTGAAACTGCCGCCCCAGGTGCCAGTCCGGGGTGTGCAGCATGCGCATCGCTCAGCGCCCCCCGGAAAAGGGGTGAATCCCTCCGTCTCCCTTCTGCCGGAAGAAGTGGCGGGCACCGGACGCGGTCCAGTTGTCGTGATCCTCCCCGAAGCCCGTACACCCGTCGAGGCGCCATTCGGTGAGGCAGTTCCAGGTGAAGAGGTTGGGGTTCAGGTGCAGCCCGATCCGGTTGAGGCATCGCCCCTCGGCGCGCAGCTCGCGCCCGAGTTCGTCGCGCGCCTCGATCAGCACGTGCAGCGGTGCGCGCGTGGCCGGGTCGCGCGCCAGCACCGTGCGCTTGCCGCCGGCCAGGCGCGCGAACTCGCCATCGCGCAGGTAGTAGCCGTGGATGCCGATGCACTCCTCGGCCACGAAAGCCATGCTGATCATGTGGAACGCGTGGGTCTCGTCGACGGTCGCGTAGCTGTAACCGCCGCGTACCGCCCCCGTCCCGTGGATGTCGGCGCCGAACTGCGAGCGCACGCTCCAGGAGCGGTCGCGCATGCCGAAGCTGTCGACAGGAATGACGTCGCTGCCGATGCGGATGGTGCCGCGGTAACGGCCCGCGTGCTCGTAATGCCCGCCCTGCAGGTAATTGGGCGCGCAGATCGCGCTGAACGTCAGATCGATCGCGACCTCGTCGGCATCGGGATCGCGGTACTTCAGCTCGTAGCTGCGCAGCGGCTCGGTGCAGCGTATGCTGACGCCGTTGGCGAGCTGGATGTCGTCCAGGTCCTGCGCCGGAATCGGCAGGTGCCAGAAATTCTTGCCGAACACGATCGTGTGCGGTTCGTGTCCGCTCTCGTCCCAGAGGTAGACGCCCGCCGAACAGACACCCAGGTTGGGCTGGAAAAAGGGATAGATCTGCCCCGACAGCCGCCGCTGCGGCACCGCAAAGGTGAACCAGCAGGTCTCGGTCCAGTAGGGGCTGTCGCTGGTCGGCGGATGGAAGCGGTCGTCGGGGTGCCGGTTCAAGACCACATCTCTCCGTCTGCTGTCCTGGCCAGGGCGTCGGCGAAGGATTCGCGGAATTCCTGCACGATGTGGCGGCAGGATCGCACCTGCGTGATCAGCCCGATCGCCTGGCCCGCGGGCGAGGTCACGAGCTGGCGTGCGCCGTCACCCTCGCCGTGCAGCGCGCGGCTGATGCGCGTCAGCGCCGCCGTTGTCGCCATCGTCTGCAGCGGCATCGGCAGCGGGTCGGGCGTGTCGGGCGCATCCCAGGCCTCGGTGTAGGGCGTCACCAGGTGCCTCGCCGGCTTGCCCGTAATGCAGCGCGTGCGCGCGGTCTGCTCCGAGGAGGCCGCGACCAGCTTGTCGCGCACCACCGGATCGAGCTCCGACTCAGCGCTGGTGAGCCACACCGAACCGGTCCACACGCCCTGCGCGCCCAGCACCATCGCCGCGGCCATCTGCCGCCCGGTGGCGATGCCGCCCGCCGCCAGTACCGGCAACGGCGCCACCGCCTCCACCACCTGCGGCACCAGCACCATGGTGGTGATCTCCCCGGTGTGCCCGGCGGCCTCGTAGCCGTTGGCGATGATCAGGTCGACCCCCGCCTCCTTCTGCCTGATCGCGTGGCGCACCCTGCCCGCCAGCGCGCCGACCTTGATCCCCCTGGCCTGCACCCGCGCCACCACGTCGGCCGGCGGCACGCCGAGCGCGTTGACCAGCAGCGCGGGCGAGAACTCCAGCGCCACCTCGAGCTGCCGGCGCGCGACCTGCTCCGACCAGGCCAGCGCCGAGGTGTCGCGCAATTCCACCCCCTCGCGCAGCGGCGGCACGCCGTAGCGGTCGCACAGTTCCTCGGCGAAGCGCGCATGCCCCTCGGGCACCATGCGCCACAGGTCCTCGGCGCCGAATTCCTCCCGGCCTTGCGCGCGCACGAATTTCTCCGGCATCACGAGGTCGACACCGTAGGGGCGCCCGTCGACGTTTGCCTCGATCCAGCGCAGTTCCTCGCGCAATTGTTCGGGCGTGTAGTGCAGCGCGCCGAAAACCCCGATGCCGCCTGCCTTGCTGACGGCCACCACCACGTCGCGGCAGTGGCTGAACGCGAACAGCGGGAATTCGATGCCGAACGTGGCGGTGGGTTTCTGCGTCACGGGAATGCTGCTCCAAGGCCGGGAGATGGCCGCGAGTATGGATCAGCCGCGCGCCGCGGCGGTCATCCTTAACAAGACGTCATCTGGCGCGGCGCGACGCCGCACGGCGCAGGCGCTCAGGGCTTGATCTCTATCGGCGTGCCGACCGGCACGGTGTGCCAGAGCTCGTCTATGTGCTCGTTGTTCAGCGCGATGCAGCCCTCGGTCCAGTCCTTGGGCTTGCGGCGCAGGACGCGCCGCATGGCGGGCTCGTAGTGCTCGCCGTGGATCATCACCATGCCGCCCGGATCGACGCCCTTTTCCTGCGCCCGCTCACGATCGCTCGGGCTCGGGTAGGAGATGTGGATGGCCTTGTAGAAACGGCTATTCGGGTTACGCCAGTCCAGCGTGTAGACACCTTCGGGGGTGCGCAGGTCACCGGCCTGCACCTTGGGGCCACGCGGCATGGCGCCGAGCAGGATCGGGTACTCGCGGAATTTCTCCCCGTTGCGCATCAGGTACAGCTTGCGCTTGCTCTTCTCGACCACCACGCGGTCGACGCGGGACCTGGCGTCGGCCAGGGGAACCTGGGGAGTACCCGGCGCCGGCTTCAACAGGCCGAGCCGGCGCAGCACCTGGTAAGAGGGCGACTCGGCGGCCGGCGTGGCCACCCGGGTCATGAGCGCGGAGTCGCCGGCGACCGCATCCGTGCGCACCGCGGTTTCGGCAAGCCCCGCAGCGCTTGCCGGTACGGATGCAGGCGCAGCGGCGGGGGTAGTGGCGGGCTCGGAGGCAGTCACGGACGGCTGCTGCCTGTAGACCATCCCGAGGCGCTCGAGCATGCCGACGGCCCCGGCGGCGAAACGCGACCGCACGGGCGCCGCAGCGGGTGTGGCCACCGTCGGTGCGGGCGCGGCCACTGTCGGTGCCGGTTCGGCGGACGTCGTCGCGGGCGCGGCTGGCGAACGCGCAGTCTCCGGGGAAGCCGTGCCAGCGGGCGCCGAACCAGCTGCGGGCGCCACGGGCTCCGGCTTCTGCAGCAACCCGAGACGCTCCAGCACCGCGTAGGACCCGGCGGACTCCTGCGGCGCGCTCGCCGACGCGGCTGCTGGTGCAGGCGTCGATGCGGGCGCCGGAACCGCCGCAGTTGCGGTCCCGGCCTGCTGCAGCAGACCGAGCCGCTCCAGCACGTCGTAGGCCCCATCGACGGAATCAGGCGGCGCGGCGATATCGGCCACCGCCGAACCCGCCCCCAGCAGGACCACCATCACGGGAATCACGCAATGCCGCAGCACGGAACCAGACACGCCAGGTTGCCCCTCAGCCAGGAATTCTTCGTCTGCGGGCAATTATAGACGCGCGGACTGCAAGTGCCAGCAGTCCGCGATGCAAAAGGCCAGGAACCGCTCAGTCGCGTGGCGGATTCGCCG
>JAGPES010000081.1 GCA_018057015.1 Pseudomonadales bacterium
CCTGGCGATCGCCCTGGCGCGCATGGAATGGATGAACACGTCGCCCTGCCTGACGAGTTCCCGCAATGCGTGCTTGCCCGCCTCGACGCGCAGGTCGAGGACCACGCTGCGCTTGCCCCGGTTCACATTGACGAAGACGCCGCTCATCCCCGGCTCCGGTCCGACCGAGATATTCCGGGTGTTGTCTCCCTCGGGTGTCTCGACCTTGATCACGTCCGCGCCCATGTCGGCCATGATCTGGGTGCAATAAGGCCCCATCACCATCGCTGTCAGGTCGATCACGCGCACGCCGGAGAGCGGTCCCCCTCTCTTCACGCGAGTGCACTCCGATGGGTTTCGGTCCGGGTGGCAATGCCGGGATCAACCTTCATGCCGGTTTACCCGAGTTCCCGCGGCGCGCCGGTGCCCATGTATTTCGCCAGGTTGCGGTGCAGATTGGCGGTGCTGCGCTCCATGTAGGGATTGGGTTTCAGACCGCTCAGCCCCAGGGATTTCATCCCTTGCTGCACGGCGGCCATGTTGGAAAAATCCTGCGACAGGACATAGCACCAGTCTTCCGCGGTCGCTTCGCAGTATTCCCACTCCGTCTGCGGCTCCTCGCCCCTGGGGAACAGCTGATAGACAGCAGCCTCGAAAATGCACTTGTCGGGGTTGTAGCCGCAAGGCCGCGCGCTGTAGCACAGGGCATTGTTGACGGAGTGCCCGATCTGGAAGTTCGGGAAGATCTGCCACGCGGTTCCACTCTTGCCGACGTGCGCGGGATCGACAACCGGCCAGACCACGCCGCGCGCCTCGTCGTCGCGCCGCGCGGACTCGAGCCAGTGCTTGAGCACCTGATCGGCCGGAGTGCCTTCCGGGAGTTCGTCCTTCAACCGCAGCGCCGCGTCGACGAGCGTCTGCGTCGTGTTGGTGTTCGCCTTCTGCCACGTATAGAGCTGCATTTCCGCCGTCGAGATGCGTGGGTCGCCCTTGCCGACGCGCAGCTTGGCCGCCTGGTTCTCGTCCATCCCCTTCGGCGCGTCGTAGCCGATGTTGCTGTGTTTTCCCTGCGCCCTGGCCCAGCCGCGGAATTCGCCGAACTTCATGAATTCCGGATGCGTCGTCTGCACGTGGTACGTTTCGTTGAACGCCTCCAGCGCCACCTTCCAGTTGCAATCGAAGATGCCCCACTTGCGCCATCTGTAACGCATGTTCTGCAACTGGAAGGGATCGAGCATGGTCGCGGCGGGCTCGAGATAGTCGCGCAAGGGCTCGCAATCGCGATCCATGTTGATCCAGATCCAGCCGCCCCAGGTGTCCACGTTGACCCTGCTCAGGCCGGTACATTCGTCTGTCAGCGCACCTTGCCAGTCTTCCCTGTAGGGGATGTGGGTGTTGGCGCCCTCGAGGTTGAACCGCCAGCCGTGGTAGCCGCAGATGAACTGGTTTCTGCGGCCCCTGGCGTTATGCGCGCCCCGGGGGGTATCCACGAGCCGGCGGCCGCGATGCGGACACACATTGTGGTAGGCGCGGACCTGGTCGGGCGCGGTCCGCACGATCAGCACCGAATCGTCGAGGATCCCGTAGGAAAGATAATTGCCGACCTCGGGGATATCCTCGAGACGACCGGCCATTTGCCACACCTTGCGCCACAGCTTGTCGCGCTCGGCACGGGCGTATTCCTCGCAGATATAGGCTTGCACCGGGTAGATTACCGGGTGCGCCAGAACCTCGGCCGTTTCGACATTCCCGGCAGCATCGCTCATCGCTTTCTCCCCATGTGTAACCGGCAAACGCGCCACTCCCCGGCGCCCGAGTGCATATGGCACGACAGGCTGCGCCGCCCTGTGCGGAAGCAGGGCCCACCCGGACGCGGTTCCTGCAAAATCACTCGAGCGGAACAATATGTCCGGACTCTTAAAGTTGCATTTTTTTTTGACTAGATCAATGGATTTGCCTATTTTTCGCATCGATTGACATTCCTGTCCGGACATATTTAAATGCTCCCGTCGTGAGCGGAGAGCGAAGTCGGTCAAGGGGGAACATGAAACCCGGTGCTGGATCCATGGCAGGGCGCGAAAACCCGGGCGGCGACGATGCGCGGCGCCTGTCCGGCCAGGCCGGGGCCGGGCCTCCTCTCTATGTCCGGATCGCGCGTGAATTGAAGGAAGAGATCGTGAGCGGGGCGCACATGGTCGGGTCGCTGCTTCCCACCGAGGAGGCGCTGTGCGAACGATTTTCCGTGAGCCGTTACACCGTCCGGGAAGCGCTGCGACTGCTGCGAGAAGAAGGGCTCGTGTCGTCCCGAAAGGGGGCGGGCACGGTGGTCATTCCTCCCCGCTCCTCGGGCTCCGACACCCATCACGTCATGTCGATCAACGATCTTCTCGCTTTCGGGGCCGACACACGCTTTGCAATCGAATCGATCAGGACCGTCCTGATCGACGCAAAGCTCGCCTCGCGCACCGGGTTGCAGAGCGGCGACGAGTGGCTGGAAGTCTGCGGCTACCGGCATGCTGAGGGCCTTGATGCCCCGGTTTGCCGGGCAGAGTATTACATCAACCGGGCCTATGCCGCGGTGGGTCGGCTACTGCAGCGCCACAGCGGTCCGATATTCCCGCTGATCGAGGACATGTTCGGCCAGAGCATCGTCGAGGTGCAGCAACAGATATCCGCCACGCTGATCTCCCCTGCGCTGGCAACCGGCCTGAAGGTCAAGGAGGGATCGGCTGCGCTGGAGGTGCGACGCACCTACAAAACGACCGATGGAAACATTGCCCAGGTCACGATCAATACCCATCCCGCATCCCGCTTTCAGCACGCGATGACGATGCGCCGGGCAAAAGCGTAGGTTCCCGGATCCGGGCGCCCGGCCGGGAAACCTATGCCGCGGCCTGCCGGCGGTGCCTGATCACGCCGATCACGGCGGGCATCAGCGAGAGCACCACGATCGCGACCACGACGAGGCTGAAATTCTGCTTCACCACCGGCACATTGCCGAAGAAGTAGCCCCCGAACACGCAGATGCCCACCCAGAGCACGGCACCGACCACGTTGTACGCCAGGAACTTGCCATAGCTCATCTCCCCGATGCCGGCCACGAAGGGCGCGAAGGTGCGGATGATCGGAATGAAACGCGCGATGATGATCGTCTTGCCACCGTAGGTCTCGTAGAAGGCGTGAGTCTTGCGCAGGTGCTCGGGATTGAAGAAGCGGGACTTCGGGTAGTGGAACACCTTCGGGCCGACGTAGCGGCCGACTGAATAGTTGACCGTGTCGCCCAGGATCGCGGCCACAGTGAGCAGCCAGAACAGCAGCCAGACGTCCAGGCTGCCCAGCGCCGCGAAGGCGCCGGCAGCGAACAGCAGCGAATCGCCGGGCAGGATGGGCGTGACCACCAGCCCGGTCTCGCAGAACACGATCGCGAACAGCAGCGTGTAGGTGTGCACGCCGTACTGCGCGATGATCTCGGCGAGATGGCGGTCGAGGTGCAGGAAGAAATCGACGAACCAGTGAACGAATTCCATGGGGGCTCCGGGCGGCGCCACGCCGTGATGGCGCGGCAGCGGGACCAATTCTAGCCCGAAACGGCGCGGCGGCACCGCGGGCGCATCCCGGGGCGCCGCGGTGCTAAACTTCGCCGCCGGCGCGGGGCTGCTGCGCCCCGCGGATACGACAACACGACTGCACGACAACGACCTAACGGGTACTCGCGATGCTGCTGGGGATGACGCGCTATCAATGGACGGTGCTGTTCGCGGCCTGGCTGGGCTGGGGCTTCGACGTCTTCGACGGACTGCTGTTCAACTACGTGGCGCCGAACGCCGTCCCCACGCTGCTGGGGCTCGAGATCGGCTCGCCCGAGGCGCGCACCGCCACGCTGTACTGGACCGGCGTGCTGACCTCGGTGCTGCTGCTCGGCTGGGCTGCGGGCGGCGTGCTGTTCGGCTACATCTGCGACCGCATCGGGCGCACGCGCACACTGCTGATTACCATGCTGCTGTATGCGCTGGGCACCGCCGCCTGCGCGTTCGCGCCGAACATCTGGGTGCTGCTGGTGTGCCGCATCGTCGCGGCGCTCGGCATCGGCGGCGAATGGGCCGCGGGCGCCTCGATGGTTGCCGAGGTGGTGCCAGAGAAGCGCCGCGTCGAGGCCGGCGCCCTGCTCTACACTGCCGCGCCCATGGGACTGTTCCTGGCCACCTACGTCAACTTCGGCGTGGCGGGCGTGTGGATGGTGGATTCGCCAGAGACCTCGTGGCGCTTCGTCTTCCTGTTCGGACTGATACCGGCGGCTGTGGCTCTCCTCGTGCGCCTGTTCCTGAAGGAGCCCGAGCGCTGGAAGCAGGCCACGCAGAACGCCGCGCCCGTGCGCCTGGCCGAGATCTTCGGGCCCGGCCTGCGCCACATCACCTTCGCCGGGGTATGCATGTCGCTGGTGGCGCTGATCGCGTGGTGGAGCTGCAACGCCTTCATCCCCACCGTCGCCACCGGGCTGGCGCAGGACGCCGCAACCGCCGACGGACTCGACGCGACCGCGACGCGGGTGCTGGTGGAGGAATGGAAGTTCCGCGCCACCTACTGGTTCAACATGGGCGGCCTGGTCGGCACCCTGCTGACGATTCCCGTGGCGAAGATCCTGGGCCGGCGCGCGCTGTTCGGCATCTACTTCGCGGCCAGCGCGGTGGCGATCTTCGCGACCTTCGGCATCGACTGGGAGCCCACGGTGCGCCTGTACTGGTACTTCGCCATCGGAGCCTCGGTATTCGGCATCTTCGGCAGCTTCACCTACTACCTGCCCGAACTGTTCCCGACCCGACTGCGCGCCACCGGTGCGGGCTTCTGCTACAACATCGGCCGCGTGCTGGCCGCGGTGGGACCGTTCGCGGTCGGCAGCATCGCCGCCCAGGGCACCGATACCGTGCTGCAGACGCTGTTCTACGTCGGGCTGGTGCCGGCGCTCGGGCTGTTCCTGCTGCCGTGGGTGGTGGAGACACGCGACAAGGTGCTGGCCGACTGATCAACCGGGCTTTGTGGGTCGGGTTTCAACCCGACAAGGGTCCGGCAACGCCGAACCCGCCAGACCCACCGCAGCATTCGGCATCAATGCCGACCCACATCACATCAGACGTCGAGCCGCTTCGGCAGATCCGGCACAGGTTCCTCACCGATCACGATCTCGCCCTTGCCGAGCTTCGAGTGGCGCAGGCCGTAGACGAAATACACCAGGATCCCGCAGCCGAGGTAGACGAGGAAGAAGTCGCGCGTCTCGGCGTGCGCCATCAGCGACATCAGCAGCAAGCCGCACATCAGCGCGCCGATCAGAGGCACCAGCGGGAACAGCGGCGCGCGGAACGGACGGGCGAGCGCAGGCTGCGTGACACGCAGGTACAGCACCGTGAGGCACACCATGCCGAAGGCAGCCAGCGAGCCCACGTTGGTCAGGTTGGCCAGCGCATCCAGCGACATGAAGCCCGCAAAGCCGGCGGTCACGACGCCGACGATCAGCGTGTCTATCCACGGCGTGCGGAACCTCGGATGCACGCGCGCGAACGCCGCCGGCAGCAGGCCGTCGCGCGCCATCGTGTAGAAGATCCGCGTCTGGCCGTAGAGCAGCACCAGCATCACCGAGGAGATCCCGGCGATCGCGCCGATCTTGACCAGTGCCGCGAACCACGGCATGCCCATCGCGTTGACCGCCACCGCGATCGGCGCCGGGGTGTCTAGCTCCGCATAGGGCACGATTCCGACCAGCACCGCCGAGGTGAGTATGTAGAGCGCGGTGCAGATCAGCAGTGAGCCGATGATGCCGATCGGCATGTCGCGCGCGGGATCGCGCGCCTCGGCGCCGGCCGTGGAAACGGCCTCGAAACCGAGGTACGCGAAGAAGATCGTGGCCGCCGCCGTGATGATGCCGCCGACGCCGTAGCGCGAGGTGTTCTGCGCGGTGATCACGTCCGCCAGCGCGCGTTCGATGTCGGCCCAGACGCCGCGCTCGGCACCCTCGGGCGGCGGCGGCACCTGATCGGGCACCAGCGGATGCCAGTTGGCGGGGTCGACGAAGAACGCGCCCACGCAGATGAAGGCAATCACCACCGCGAGCTTGATCACCACGATGATGTTGTTGGCCGTGGCCGACTCCTGGATACCGACCACCAGCAGCGCGGTGACCGCGGCGATCGCGAGTATCGCCGGGACGTTCGCGACGCCGTGGGCGATGATCTCGCCGCCCTCCTTGACCGCCACACCGGGCGCCGCCGTCAACTGCGGCGGGATGTCGATGCCGATGTCGTGCAGCAGGCTCAGCGCGTAACTCGACCACCCGACCGCGACAGTCGCCGCCGCGAGCCCGTACTCGAGCACCAGCAGCAACCCCATGAACCAGGCGACGAGCTCGCCCATCGAGGCGTAGGAGTATGAGTACGCGGAGCCGGAGACCGGCAGCATCGCGGCGAGCTCGGCGTAGCACAGCGCCACGAAGGCGCAGAGCACGCCGGTGATCACGAAGGAGATCATGATGCCGGGCCCGGCGAATTCGGCGGCGGCGCGGCCCGTGAGCACGAAGATCCCGGTGCCGATGATGCAGCCGATGCCGAGCGATACCAGGTTGAGCGCGCCCAGGCTTTTCTTCAGTTCTCCCTGCGCGTGCTCGGCGTGCATCTGCGCCACGGACTTGCGGATGAACAGCCGACGCAGCCCGGTGGCTGTGGCAGGGGCTGGCGTAGCGGCCATGAGCGTGTCTCCGGAGATATTCCGCGAAGTATAGCCGCAGCCTTCCGGCAGGTCCGGACTCCCGCCGGGCAGGGCCTCGCGGGTCCGGCTGTGGGTCCGGATTCATCCGGACCTACACGGAACCCTGCAGGTTCCGCACTCGCTGTCCGATCGGCGGTGCGATCTCGGCATCGACCAGCACGTCGAGGAGGACCGGGCCATCGCGGGAGAACAGGCTCTCGACGCCGAGCGCATCCAGTTCGTCGAGGCTGCGGATGCGGTAGGACTCCACGCCCAACGCGCGCGCCATCAGCGCGAAATCGGTCCGCGGCAGCTCGTTGCCCGTATCGGCCAGGCCGCGCATGCGCTGCCCGTGCCTGACCGTGCCCAGCACGCCGTTGTTGAGCACCAGGAACACCACGTTCAGCCCGAGTTGCTGCGCAACGCTGACCTCCTGCGCACTCATCAGGTAACTGCCGTCGCCGGTGATGCACAGCACCGGATTGCGCGGCCCGGCGAGCTTGCCGCCGATCGCGGCGCCGATCGCCCAGCCCATCGCGGCGAAGCCCATCGAGATCGGCATGCGGTTCGCTTCGACCACTCGTTCGCAGCGCGGATGCCAGTAATGCGGCGCCCAGTAGAACGCGTTGCCGGCATCGGCGTACATCCGCGTACCCGGAGGCACCTTCTGGCTCAGTGACCAGAACAGCCGACGCGGATTGATCGGCACGCTGTCGCTGCTGCAATCCTCGACGTGCAGGAGACTGATCCTCTGCGGCAGTCCGAGCGCGTCGCGCAACGCCGGCAGCACACCGTGGCGCGCGGGCCCGTCTGGCACGCGAACCGGACTGTCCTGGTTCAGGTAACTGAAGACGATGCGCGGACTCCCCATCAGGTTCATCTGCGCCATGTACGAGCGCGCCAGGTGCTCGGGGTTGCTGCTGATGTGCAGCAGCCGCCGCGACAGGATGGTGCTGCCGTCCCAGCCGCAGGTGGCATGCTCGTCGAGATTGGCCCCGACCACCAGCACGATGTCCGCCTCGTCCGCGGTGAGCGTACGGCGCGCCGATTCGTGCCCGGCGGTGCCGAAGACGCCGCGATACAGCGGATGATCGGCCGACATCAGCCCGCGCCCGGCCGGCGTCGTGACGATCGGCCAGTGGCGCCGCTCCGCATAGGAGAGGATCTCCTCCATCGCGCCGGCGCAGCCCTCGCCGATCACCACCACGCCGCGGTTGTAGGCGCGCAGCAGGATGTTCAGCCGATGGAGCAACAGCCGGTCCGGCGTCACCTCCTGGCCGAAGAATGCGTAGCGAGAGACGGGGTCGCGATCCGAATCAACGGCGGCCTCGAAGATGTCCTGCGCAATGCTGATGTGCACCGGCCCCGGCGTGGGGCCGGTGGCATGGCTGAGCGCCGCGAGGAGGTTGTGCTCCAGCTGGTCCGGGTGCGAGACCAGCGCGTTGTAACGCGTGCAGCCCTTGAACATCAGGATCGTGTCGGCCCCCGACGCCGCGCCCTCCTGCATCGCACCACGACCGAAGGTCCTTATCGCGCTCTGCCCGGTGATCACCAGCATGGGCACGCCGTCGACGTAGGCATTGCTCACCGGGGTCAGCAGGTTGGTGCAGCCCGGGCCGGAGGTAGCGCTGCATGCGCCGATCACGCCGCTCTGGCGCGCGAAGCCGTCGGCCATGAATCCGGCACCCGCTTCCGAGCGCGTCAGCACCCAGCGCACGCCGCTCGCCTGCTGCTGGCGCGCCAGCGCGCTCAGCAACGGATCGATGTTGCCGCCCGGCACGCCGAACACGTAGGGCACGTCGAGCAGGCCCAGGTACTGGACGATGAGGTCGGCGCAGGTGGTCGCGCCGATGGCCCGGTCGTGAGCGGTCGTGCTGGATGTCATCTGGCCCCGTCGCGCGTGCAGTGCCTGAAACGACAGGGCACCGCCCCGCCCGCGGCAGCCCCGTTCCCTGCGCATCGTAGCGTTGCGGTCGACCGGCAGCATCCCGGCGCCGGCGCAAGGTGCCGACCACTACGCCAAACTGTTAACCGCTTGGCACTTCCCGCTCGTGCCGGCACGGGCTGCCATTCCGCCGCCGCAGCCGATATATTTGCGCCCGCGCGCATCACCACAGGCACCACTTTCCCATGACTTCCACCCGCAGCGGCAGCACCGCGAAACACTGGACCACTTTCCGGGGCGCACGCGCCCTCAAGTCCTCGCACCCGGAGGTGCGGCGGCTGAAACGCCAGAGCGAGGACCCGAGCCTGCACGGCAACAAGGTCTGGCACTCGAGCTTCGCACTGATCGACTACCTGCACCGTCACCCGCTCCCGCGCGGCGCGCGCGTGATCGATGTCGGCTGCGGCTGGGGGCTCACCGGCATCTGGCTGGCAAGGACCTTCGGCGCACGCGTGCTGTCGGTAGACGCCGATCCGGCGGTCGAGCCCTACCTTCAGCTGCAGGCGCGCGTGAACGGCGTGCACGTCGAGTTCATGCCGGGCCGCTTCGAGCAGCTCGACGCCCGCCTGCTGACGGGCGCCGAACTGCTGATCGGCACCGACATCTGCTTCTGGGACGAGATGGTCGATCCGCTGTACAAGCTGCTGCGCCGTGCGGGAAACGCGGGCGTGACGCGGGCGATCGTCGGCGATCCCGGGCGCCCGCCGTTCTGGAGCCTCGCCGAGCGCGTCGAGCGCAGGCTCGGCGGCCATGTGCTCGCGCATGCGAGCGGCCGGCGCGGCAGCGCACCCAAGCAGCTGCTGGTCACGGATTTCGCCGGGTTGCGTCGCTGAGCCAGCCATGCGCGCGCATGCATCGGGAGTGCCGCGCTGGGAACACTACCCGCACCAGGCCGACATCGGCGTGCGTGGCATCGGCGCGACCCGCGAGCAGGCTTTCGAGCAGGCGGCGCTGGCGCTGACCGCGGTGGTCACGGACCCGGCGGGGGTGGCGGCACACGAAGCGCTCGCGATCGACTGCGAGGCTCCGGACGACGAGCTGCTGCTGGTCGACTGGCTGAACGCGCTGGTCTTCGCGATGGCGACGCGCGGCTTGCTGTTCGCGCGCTTTCGCGTGACGATCGCGGGGCCCCGGCTGACGGCCACCGTCTGGGGCGAACCGATCGACCGCGTGCGCCACCAGCCGGCGGTCGAGGTCAAGGGCGCGACCTACACCACGCTGCGCGTGGCCGTGGAAGACGGCCACTGGATCGCACAGGCCGTGGTCGACGTATGATGGCCCCGCGCGCGTGAGCGACCGGGCGGAGGTATTTCGATGGACCTGAGTCTCCTGCAGCGGCAATCCGAATTCGCCTGGGAGATCCCCCGCCACGGCGCGATGCGCGTGCCGGGCATCCTGTACGCGAGCGAGCAGCTCGTGCGCGACATGGACCGCAAGGTCTACGAGCAGGTGGTGAACGTCGCGACATTGCCCGGGATCGTGCAGGCCTCCTACGCCATGCCCGACGCGCACTGGGGCTACGGCTTCCCGATCGGCGGTGTCGCGGCCTTCGATGCCGACGCTGGCGGCGTGGTGTCCGCAGGCGGCGTGGGCTTCGACATCTCCTGCGGCGTGCGCTGCCTGCACACCGGCCTCGACTTCGACACCGTGATGACACGGCAGCGCGCACTCGCCGACGTGCTGAGCCACAAGGTCCCGGCAGGCCTCGGCAGCACCGGAGCGATACGTCTAGGCACGAAG
>JAGPES010000082.1:0-3619 GCA_018057015.1 Pseudomonadales bacterium
CGCCCGGGGTGTAGACGGCGCGCGCGTGCCCAAGATCGGCAGTATTTGACA
The DNA here is from genome assembly GCA_018057015.1 of Pseudomonadales bacterium. Taxonomy (GTDB): domain Bacteria; phylum Pseudomonadota; class Gammaproteobacteria; order Pseudomonadales; family UBA5518; genus UBA5518. Next base: position 52 of record JAGPES010000082.1, read on the forward strand.
AAAGCCGGGAGTTAATGAGAACTTGCTCACAATTCCGACGGCCTGATCTAGACTGCTGACGGAAGTGGTAACCGGTATCCGAGCGATACAACTGGCCTGGGTGCACAAGAAGATGGACGAAAAGCGCAACGGAGAAGCCGGCGCCGTGCCAATGCGGACGGATCGTTTCTTTGCCGTCAACAGCGCCTGGTATTTCGCGACCCGCGAAGGGGCGTCGATCGGTCCCTTCGAAGACAAGAGCGAAGCCCAGAAAGGACTCGACGATTTCCTGGACTTCATCCAGCTCGCGGAACCCAAGGTGCTGTCGACCTTTTACGCTTCACTGCACACGGCGTGAGCGGTCCGCTCCTTACAGCCTGACCTCCACCCCGCGGGAGGCCATGTAGGCCTTTGCCTCCCCGATCGTGAACTCCCCGAAATGGAAGATGCTGGCCGCCAGCACGGCGTCCGCGTGTCCGTCGAGAACGCCATCGACCAGGTGCTGCAGCTTGCCCACGCCGCCCGAGGCGATCACCGGCACCGCCACCGCCTCGCTGACGGTGCGCGTCAGCGCGATATCGAAGCCGTCCTTCGTCCCGTCGCGATCCATGCTGGTCAGCAGGATCTCGCCGGCGCCGTAGGCGACCATGCGTCGCGCCCAGTCGATCGCGTCGATACCGGTCGCGCGACGCCCCCCGTGGGTGAATATCTCCCAGCGCAGCGGTTCGCCGTGAGCGCTCACTTTCTTGGCATCGATGGCCACCACGATGCACTGCGCCCCGAAGCGGTCCGAGGCTTCCTGCACGAACTCGGGGCGGTGGATCGCCGCCGTATTGATCGCTACCTTGTCGGCGCCGGCGTTCAGCAGGTTGCGGATGTCCTGCAGTTCGCGGATGCCGCCGCCCACGGTCAGCGGGATGAACACCTCGCTGGCCATGCGCTCGACGGTCGCGAGCGTGGTGTCGCGGCCCTCGTGGCTCGCGGTGATGTCGAGGAAGGTGACCTCGTCGGCGCCCTGCTCGTTGTAGCGCTTGGCGATCTCGACCGGATCGCCGGCGTCGCGGATGTCCACGAAGCGCACCCCCTTCACCACGCGTCCCTTGTCGACGTCGAGGCAGGGAATGATGCGTTTGGCCAGCCCCATGTTCAGCCTCCGGCGGCGTTCGCGTCGCACCAGGCCTGCGCCGTGCGCAGGTCCAGCGTGCCCTCGTAGAGCGCGCGGCCGCTGATGGCGCCGACGATGCCGTTCGCGGCCTCGCGCGCCAGCAGCTCGATGTCCTCGATGGTGGTCACGCCGCCCGAGGCGATCACCGGTATGCCGCCGGCCTCGGCCAGGTGGCGCGTGGCGGGAATGTTCACCCCCTGCATCATGCCGTCGCGGTCGATGTCGGTGTAGACGATCGCGGCCACTCCGGCGGCCGCGAACTGCTGCGCCAGGTCGACCGCGGACACGCGCGAGACCTCGGCCCAGCCGTCGGTGGCGACCATGCCGTTGCGCGCATCGATGCCGACGATCACGTGCCCCGGGAACTCCGCGCACAGCGTCGCCACGAACTGCGGGTCCTTCACCGCCAGCGTGCCGATGATCACCCACCGCACGCCCGCATCGAGGTAGCTGCGCACGGTCTCGCGCGAGCGGATGCCCCCGCCTATCTGCACCGGCAGCGCCGGGAACGCCCTCGTGATCGCGCGCACCGCGGCGCCGTTGACCGGCTCGCCGGCGAAGGCGCCGTTCAGGTCCACCAGGTGCAGGCGCCGTGCCCCTTCTTCCACCCAGCGCGCGGCCATCGCGACCGGGTCGTCGCCGAAGACGGTGGAATCGTCCATGCGGCCCTGGCGCAGGCGCACGCAGGCGCCGTCCTTGAGGTCGATGGCGGGGATGATCAGCATGCGCACTCCAGGGCCCGCCCGTTCCAGGCGACGAAATTGGCGAGCAGCTGCAGGCCCGCGGTGTGACTCTTTTCAGGGTGGAACTGCACCGCGAACAGGTTGCCGCGCGCGAGCGAGGCGGCGAACCCGAAACCGTACTCGCAGCTCCCGGCCACCAGCTCGCGCCGGGCCGGTTCCACGTAGAAGCTGTGCACGAAATAGAAGCGGCTGTCCTGCGGGATGCCTGTCCACAGCGGGTGAGCTTCCTGGCGCACCTGGTTCCAGCCCATGTGGGGCACCTTCAGCGTGTTGCCGTCGGTGTCCTGCAGCGTGGCGCCGAAATGGCGCACGCGCCCGGGCAGGATGCCGAGGCAGGCGGTGCCGCCGTTCTCCTCGCTGGATTGCATCAGCGCCTGCATGCCGATGCAGATCGCGAGCAGCGGCTTCTCGTCGGCCGCCTGCCGGATCGCGCCGGTGAGGCCGCGACGCGCCAGCTCGGCCATGCAGTCGCGGATCGCACCGACGCCCGGGAACACCACGCGATCGGCGCCGGCGATCGTCGCCGCGTCGCCGGTGACCAGCACCTCCACCCCGGGCGCGACGTGCTGCAGGGCCTTGGCGACCGAGTGCAGGTTGCCCATCCCGTAGTCGACCACCGCCACCCGCCGCATGGCCATGCCTCTAGAGGCTGCCCTTGGTGGAGGGGGTGGCGCCGGCCATGCGCGCATCCGGCGCCACGGCCATGCGCAGCGCGCGACCGAAGGCCTTGAACACCGTCTCGGCCTGGTGGTGCGAGTTCACCCCGCGCAGGTTGTCGATGTGCAGCGTCACGCCGGCGTGGTTCACGAAACCCTGGAAGAACTCGCGGAACAGGTCCACGTCGAAGCCGCCGACCTGCGCGCGCGTGAACGGCACGTGGAACTCCAGCCCGGGACGCCCCGAGAGGTCGATCACCACCCGCGACAGCGCCTCGTCCAGCGGTACGTAGCTGTGGCCATAGCGCACCACGCCGGCCTTGCTGCCGATCGCCTTCGCGAAGGCCTGGCCGATCGTGATGCCGATGTCCTCCACCGTGTGGTGATCGTCGATGTGCAGGTCGCCCTCGGCCTGCACGCGCAGGTCGACGAGGCCGTGCCGCGCCACCTGGTCCAGCATGTGGTCGAGGAAAGGGATCCCGGTGTCCAGCTCGGACTTGCCCGAGCCGTCCAGGTTCAGCCGTACGCTGATCTTGGTCTCGAGGGTGTTGCGGCTGATTTCCGCCGTGCGCTCTGTCATGGTCGAACCTTCGGCCTGCGGCCGCCAAATCGAGGTCGCGATTATAGGGAAATAGCCCCGGCTTTTCAGCGGCACGATTCCGCTACAATCGCCGTGGGTTCGCGCAGGTTCGACTCCAGAGTGTGTCGCAAAACCTTGCACGACCTCGACCGACGCAGTGTAGGAGCGGGCCATGCCCGCGATTGGCCGCGGTCACGCGGCCTCTTGGTCGCGGGCATGGCCCGCTCCTACACCCGAAAATCGCCGTATGCGCGGGGCCGGAAGGCGTTTTGCGATACCTTGTTGAGTAGAACATCGACCTGTCGGGCTGAAGCCCGACCCACATGGCGAAATGCGCATGAATCCCGTGCTGAAATGGACCGCCATCGCCGTCGTCGCCCTGCTCGTGCTCGCCGGGGCCGCGACCGTGGCACTGCGCGCGCTGGTCGACGAGGATCGCCTCAAG
>JAGPES010000082.1:3719-10361 GCA_018057015.1 Pseudomonadales bacterium
CCCACATGGCGAAATGCGCATGAATCCCGTGCTGAAATGGACCGCCATCGCCGTCGTCGCCCTGCTCGTGCTCGCCGGGGCCGCGACCGTGGCACTGCGCGCGCTGGTCGACGAGGATCGCCTCAAGGCCACGCTGATCGAGCTCGCCAACAGCAGGATCGACGGCACGCTCGCAATCGACGGCGGCATGAAGCTGTCGCTGTGGCCGACGCTCGCGCTGGCGGCCGAAGACCTGCGCCTGCGCACGCCGGCCGGCGCCAGCGAAGACTTCGCCGCCGCGAAACGCCTGCGCCTCGGCGTCGCGCTGCTGCCGCTGCTGCGCGACGAACTGCAGGTGAGCGAACTGGTGATCGACGGCCTCGCGCTGAACGCCGTCTGCGACGCCAACGACCGCTGCAACTGGGCCGCGCCTGGCGGCACCGGGCAGCAGGAGCAGGCGACTGCACCCGCCGATGTCGCCGCCGGCGCGGCCACTGCGCCGATGCTGCTGAACATCGCGCGCGTCCAGGTCCGCGATAGCACCCTCGTCTACACCGACCGCAACAGCGGCTCGCGCCACGAGCTGCGCGACCTCGCGCTCGAAGGCGAGGGCATCAACATGGACGGCCGCCCGTTCCGCCTGGAGGGCGAAGCGACCCTGGAACACGGCGCACCGCAGCGCGAACTGAAGATCGCGCTGCGCTCCGACATCGATGCCGACCGCGGCGCCGGCACCATCGCGCTCGCCGCGACGTCGGTGACGCTGACGCCGGCAACGGGCCCCGCGCTGGCGCTGGAACTGCCAGCCGCCGCGATCGACCTGGACGCACGCACGTTCGCCGCGCCGGCACTGACACTGACCTCGAACGGCGTCGACCTCGACGCCGCGCTGAACGCGGACTGGAGCGAGCCCGACGCCGCGAGCGCCAGTGGCACGCTGGACCTGAAGAAGCTCGACCTGCCGGCGCTGCTGCAGACCTTGGGCGCGCCGCTGCCGCCCGCCGTCAACGCCGCACCGCTCGCGGACATCGCGCTCACGGCGCGCTTCGCCTACGCCGGCGACACCCTCGCGCTCGATGAGCTGAAACTCCGTGCCGGCAGCTTCAGCGGCGCAGGCAGCGCGAAGCTCGGCCTCGGCGCCGCCACGCGCATCGACGCGACGTTCAGCAGCCCCGAACTGGACCTCGACTATTTCCTGCCGCCGCCCGAAGCGTCCGCGTCCTCGGCCGGCGCGCCGGCCATCGCGCCCGTCGCCGGCACGCCCCCCGAGACACAGGGCCTCGCCGCGCTGCTCACCGTCGACGGCGACATCAGCGCCAGGCTCGGCCGCCTGAAGCGGGGCAAGCTGGAGCTGGGCGATATCGACGCCGCGCTGCAACTGCGCAAGGGCAGCGTGCGCCTGCAGAGACTGGACGCGAAGCTCTACGGCGGCACGCTGAACGCCACCGGCGCGATCGCCGCCACGGCGGACACGGGCTCGATGAACCTCGCCGCGCAGATCGACGGCGTGGACCTGCGCACGCTGCTCGCCGACACGCAGCAGACGCAGCGATTCGAGGGGCACGCGAACGGCTCGCTCACGCTCTCCGCCACCGGCACCGACCCGGCAGCGTGGAAGAGGACCCTGAGCGGCCCGGTGGCGCTGGACATCGGGCAGCCGGTGCTGAAGGACCTCAGCGTGGAGGAAGTGATCTGCAAGGCCGCCGCGCAGCTCAACCAGGAAGGCCTGACCGCGCGCTTCGCGCCCGACACGCATTTTCGCAATTTGCGCGCCGCGCTCGACTTCAGCCAGGGCGTGGGCACGATCCGCCGGCTGGACGCCGCGGTGCCGGACATGGAGATGCGCGGCGAGGGCAGGATCGACCTGGCGCGCGGCACGCTCGACATCCAGCTCAACACGCGCGTCACCGACGATCTCGGCAAGCTCGATCACGCCTGCCGCATGAGCCGCAAGATGCTCGCGATCGAATGGCCCGTCACCTGCAAGGGCCGCTTCGACGAGTCGCCCGGGAAGTGGTGCGGCATCGACAAGGACGACGTGGCCAAGCTCGCCACACAGCTCGCCACCGAGAAGGTGCAGGAAAAGCTGATGAAGAAACTCGGCGACTTCCTCGACCGTGACTGAGGCAACTCCCGACGCAATCACCGCCGCGCACTTCGCCGCGCGACTGCTGCAATGGCACGACACGCACGGCCGCCACGACCTGCCGTGGCAGCAGCACATCGACGCCTACCGCGTGTGGGTCTCCGAGATCATGCTGCAGCAGACGCAGGTGAGCACCGTGATCCCGTACTTCCAGCGCTTCACGGCGCGCTTCCCCGACGTGCGCGCGCTGGCCGATGCGCCCGAGGACGAGGTGCTGCACCACTGGACCGGGCTCGGCTACTACGCCCGCGCGCGCAACCTGCACCGGAGCGCGCAGCTGGTGCGCGACGCGCACGGCGGCGAGTTCCCGCGCCGGCTCGAGGCGCTGGCCGCGCTGCCCGGCATCGGCCGCTCCACCGCCGGTGCGATAATCGCGATCGCCTGCAATGAACGCGCGCCGATACTCGACGGCAACGTCAAGCGCGTGCTGACGCGCTTCTTCGCGATCGACGGCGACACCACGAAAGCAGCGACGCTGAAGCAGCTGTGGGCCATCGCCGACGCGCTCACGCCGGCCGGGCGCAGCGGCGCCTACACCCAGGCGATCATGGATCTCGGCGCCACGCTGTGCACCCGCACCCGGCCCGCCTGCGCGCTGTGCCCCCTGGGCGCCGACTGCCGCGCGCGCGCCGCGGGCAACCCCGCGCGCTTCCCCGCGAGGAAGAAATCGAAGCCCATTCCCGGGCGGCGTTGCCAGCTGCTGGTGATCCGCGACCCCGACGGCGCGGTGTTGCTGGAAAAGCGTCCCAGCCCCGGCATCTGGGGCGGGCTGTGGAGCTTCCCCGAAATTCCCGAGCGCGAGGACGCGGCAATCGCCTGCGACCGCCTGGTCGGCGCCCCGCCCGCCCGCCTGCGCCGCGGCACGCCGTTTCGCCACACCTTCAGCCACTTCCACCTGGATGCCACCCCGGTTTTCCTCGCCGTGGGCGCGTTGCGCGCGCAGGTGATGGAAGACCAGCGCCTGATCTGGTACAAGCCGGGCGAGAAGCCGCTCGGCTTTGCCGCGCCGGTCAAGCGGCTGCTCGACGGGCTGGCGAACGAGAGCATCGAACTGGAGACGAGCCAGCAATGACCCGAACCGTGATGTGCCGCAAGTACCAGCGCGAGATGGAGGGCCTGGCGCAGCCACCCTTCCCCGGCGCGCGCGGACAGAAGATCTTCGACAGCGTCTCGAAGCAGGCCTGGCAGGAGTGGCTGGCGCACCAGACCATGCTGGTGAACGAGAAGCGCCTGAACCTCATGGACCGCACCACGCGCGTCTTCCTCGAGGAGGAGATGGAGAAGTTCTTCTCGAACCAGGAAGTCGCCAGGGCCGAGGGCTACGTACCGCCCAAGGCCTAGACTGCCTCGGCAGCGCACGGCTCGTCGCCGCAGGTTCGACTTCAGAGCGTGTCGCAAACCCTGCACGACCGCTGCAGGAGCGCGCCGTGCGCGCGATATCGCGGGCATGGCCCGCTCCTACACCCGGAAATCGCGGTACGCGCGGGGCAGCAAGGCGTTTTGCGACACCCTCTTCAGTCGAACGGCCTGTCGCAATGTACCGCTTCCCGTCCTTGACTCTCCCGGCGCCAGCCAGTTAAATACGCGCCTCTTCCGCAGCCCAGATAGCTCAGTTGGTAGAGCAGTGGATTGAAAATCCACGTGTCGCTGGTTCGATTCCGGCTCTGGGCACCATCTCCATTTCAAAGTGATTCACTGTGGGTCGCCATTCATGGCGACAGCAGCATTCGGCAAACGGCATTCCCTGGAACAGGATCGCGGGCTGGAGCGCCTGCGAGGCTGCCAACACTCGCACGATTTCTACCGCCACCGAGGCAGACGGGATCAGTCCTTGCGGCGAAAGCGCAGCGCCACGCGACGGTAGCCGCGCGCCGCAAAGCTGGGCAGGTGACCCAGATCGCTGGCCTGCTCGTCGAGCTCGATGTCGGCGAGCCGCGACAGCAGTGTTTCGAATGCAATCCGCGCTTCCAGCCGCGCGAGCTCGGCTCCGGCGCAGAAGTGCGGCCCGTGTCCGAAACCCATGTGCTGGCGCACGTTGGCGCGATCGGGGTCGAACCGCCCGGGCTGTTCGAACACCGCGGGGTCATGGCCCGCAGCGGCCCACAACGGAATGACCATCGAGCCGCGCCTTACGGCCACCCCGCGCAGTTCGGTATCAGCCGTCGCGCGCCGGTAGGTGCACTGTATCGGCGGATCGTAGCGCAGCACTTCCTCGATGAACGCTTCGATCAGCTCCGGGTTCGCGCGCAGGCGACTCATCAGGGCCGGATCACGCAGCAGCACCAGCATCGCGTTGCCGATGAGGTTGGTGGTGGTCTCGTGACCGGCGAGCAGCACCTGGTCGATGATGGGCAACAATTCCGCCGTGGACAATCGACCTTCACCATCGACCTCGGCGTTGACCATGTCGCTCAGCAAATCGTCGGTAGGCTCACGACGACGCTGCTCGATGCGCGGCACGAAGTAGCGGTGCAGGGCGACAACGGCATGCGCCACCTCGCGCCGGCGTTCATGGCTCAGCACATCGACGTTGCCCGAGATCATCAGGTCGCCCCAGTGCTTGAACGTCGCGATGTCGGCGCGGTCGACCCCGAGGATATCCGCGATCACCGTCACCGGCAGCGGGACCCCGAAACGCGCGAGCAGGTCCACCTGGCCGGCATCGATGAAGGAATCGACCAGTTCATCGGCGAGTTGGCGAATGGCCGGTTCGAGGCTGCGCACGCGGCGCGGGCTGAGCGCCTTGCTGATCAGCTTGCGGTGACGGGTATGCTGGGGCGGATCGGCGGTGAAGAGCGCATTTTCGAGCGGATGAGCCAGCGCGAGTATCTCTTCCACGTCGGGCTGCACCGGGTCCCTGCCCACACCCATGTGCCGCGGTCCCTTGCCGTCCTCACTGATGCTGGACGAAAAGAGGTCCGTGTTCTTTGACAACTCCACCAGGTCCTCGTAGCCCGCGACCACCACACCGACCGCCGGGTCCTCGGCAACGCCGCTGCCGCGATGCAGTGCCTGGTAGAGGTGATAAGGACATTCGATGTGTTCCGCTGACAGCAGATCGGGCGATACGGCTTCGTTGCGCAATTCATGCCTCCGGGTCGCACGTGGTGCCTGCGTGGCCGATGACCGGAATCTCCCGGCGACACGCGCCAGGCCCGATTGTAGGGACGGCATCTGCCGGTGTCACGCAACGCTTGAAGAATATTCAAGCCGGAAGCGCGGCGCATGCACGCCAGGCCCGGGGCAGGGCGGACAGGCAGGACTGGCTTGACGCCGCGGCGGCAGCGGAAGGCTTGGCGGCCGGGCTGTTGGTCGCGACACCGCCACCTGTTAGGCTTGCGGCCGCGCGGCAGTTGGCGCAACCGTGGCGAATCGCGTCGCCGGATTCGGACATCGATGCGGAAACAGGCAAGCATGCTTCGCTTCAACGATCGGGTCGCGTTGGTCACCGGAGCCGCCTCGGGGCTCGGGCGCGCGACCGCGCGCCGACTCGGCGCCGAGGGTGCGCGTGTGGCCGTCCTCGACCTGGACGCCGCTGCCGGGGAAGAGTCGGCGGCGCAGATCCGCGCGGCGGGCGGCAAGGCCAGGTTCTACGCGCTCGACGTGAGCCGATGGGGCTCGATCGAGCCGGCAATCGCGGCGGTGACAGCGGAACTGGGCACGCCCGGCGTGCTGGTCAATTGCGCGGGGATCGGCGGATTCGCGCGCAGCGAACTCGAGACCCAGGAGAACTGGGAGCGCATCATCGCGGTCAACCTGACCGGCGCGTTCCTGATGTGCCGGGGCGTGCTTCCGGCAATGCTCGCCGCGGGGCGCGGGTCGATCGTCAACGTGGCGTCGAACTCGGGCGTGCTGGGGCAACCCTACGCGGCAGCGTATTGCGCATCGAAGGGTGGAATCATCAATCTCACGCGGGCCCTGGCCGTGGAGTACCGGGCGCGCGGCGTGCGGGTGAATGCGGTCGCACCCGGCGGCATGCAGACCTCGATGCTCTCCTCATGGGTGCTCCCCGAGGGCGCGCGGATCGAGGAGTTTGCGCAGGGTACCTCGCCGATCGGCTACGCCGAACCGCACGAAGTCGCGGGATTGATTGCATTCGTCGCGTCGGACGAGGGCCGCTACATGATCGGCCAGATCGTCGGCATCGACGGCGGCATCACCTGCGGATAGTGACGGCGGCAGCCGCACGGCCGCGCGCGCACGATCGCAAGCCGCATGCGTGCGATCACTGCCCGAAGCGATCTCCGTCCTTGCCCCACCACGGCAGGTGATCCGGCACCGACCCGCTCCACCAGACGATACCGCCGGACAGCCTGCTCACGCGCCAGCCCGCCGCCGTGCGCACGAACTGCGCGTCGTAATAGCCGCCGTCGCTGACGACCTGGTCCGATCCGTCCTGCGCGGTGACCATCTGCGTGAACACGTAGAAGCGCGATGCTGCCCGATCGCCCGCGACGTCGGTCGCGAAATTGGAGAGGTAGTGCTGGCAGGCGGTGAACCCCGACATGACCGTCGCC
>JAGPES010000083.1 GCA_018057015.1 Pseudomonadales bacterium
GCTGTTGATGCGCCAGCGCGCGCGCACGTACCGCGCCCCCGTGATGCACGACGACGGCCGCCTCGGCGAGCGCCTGCTGCGCGCGCTGGCTTTCACCCCGACCGCCGCACAGCTGCGGGTCAGCGCCGAGATCCGGCACGATCTGGCGAGCGGGGCGCCGATGCTGCGCCTGGTGCAGGGCGACGTCGGCTGCGGCAAGACGCTGGTCGCCGCACTGGCGAGCCTGGCGGTGATCGGGAACGGCTGGCAGGTCGCGATCATGGCGCCCACGGAACTGCTGGCCGAGCAGCACTACCGCACGTTCTCGGGGTGGCTGGATCCGCTGGGCTTGCGCACGGTGCTGCTGAACGGACGCATGCCGGCGGCGGAGCGACGCGCCACGCTGCAGGCGCTGGCGCTGGGTGAAACCGCGCTGGCGATCGGTACGCACGCGCTGTTCCAGGAGCGGGTCGGTTTCGCGCGGCTGGGGCTGGTGATCATCGACGAGCAGCACCGCTTCGGCGTGCACCAGCGCCTGGCGCTGCGCGAGAAGGGGCTGGCCGACGGCTTCGCGCCGCACCAGCTGGTGATGACCGCGACCCCGATCCCGCGCACGCTGGCGATGACCGCCTACGCCGACCTCGACTACTCGCTGATCGACGAGCTGCCGCCGGGTCGCACGCCGGTCGCCACCGCGGTGGTGAGCAATGCGCGCCGCGACGAGGTCGTCGAGCGCGTGCGCGCCGCCTGCGCCGAAGGGCGACAGGCCTACTGGGTCTGCACCCTGATCGAGGAATCCGAGACGCTGGAGGCGCAGGCCGCCGAGGCGATAGCGCAGGAGCTCGCCGCACGTTTGCCGCAGCTGCGGGTGGGCCTGGTGCACGGCCGCATCCCCGGCAGGCAGCGCCTGGAGATCATGAACGCGTTCAAGGCCGGCCAGATCGAGCTGCTGGTGGCCACCACCGTGATCGAGGTCGGCGTTGACGTGCCACGCGCCTCGCTGATGATCATCGAGAACGCCGAGCGACTCGGGCTGGCGCAGCTGCACCAGCTGCGCGGCAGGGTGGGTCGCGGCCGCGACGCCAGCCACTGCGTGCTGCTCTACCAGGCGCCGCTGTCGCTCGCCGGGCGCGCGCGGCTCGACGCGATGCGCGACACCAACGACGGTTTCGTGCTGGCCGAGCGCGATCTCGCGCTGCGCGGGCCAGGCGAACTGCTGGGCACCCGCCAGACCGGCCTGATGGGGCTGCGCTTCGCCGATCTCGGGCGTGACGGCGCGCTGCTGCCGGCCGTGCGCACGGCCGCCGAGACGATGCTGCGCGAGCATCCGGGGCACATCGACGCCCTGCTGGACCGCTGGATCCCGGGCCGCACGCGCTACGCTGCGGCCTGATGCCGACTGCGTCACCGAATCGGCCGCCGTGTGTGTGGGCCCGGGTGCGCTCTACTACACTTGCCTGTGCGCAACAGGAGGGCGTCCGCCCTTGTTCGGAGGACCAGGACGATGCAATTACCCGAAGCCGTGAGCAACGTGCTGGATGCCGGCGGCATCGCCTGGTCGCCCGTGGAGCTCGCCGCCACCCCGGCGCAGGCAGAGGTGCACCCCGTGGTACTGCAGGATGCGGCCGGTCGCCTGCTCGCCCTGGTCGCGGCAGACTCGCTGCTGGACCTGGACGCGCTGAACCGCTGTACCGGCCGCGAACTGATCGCCACACCCGCGGAGGCCGTCACGCCGTTGTTCGCCGCGCACGGGCTGCACTCCCTGCCGTCGGTGCCCCAGGTGCTCGATCTGCCCGTGATTGTCGACCAGCGCCTGCTCGCGAGCAGCGAGCTCAGCCTCGATGCCGGTGCCGGCGGGGCCCAACTGCAGATGTCCGGGGCCGCGTTCCGCGCCCTGCTGGAGCCGGATGGCTGCACGGTGGCGGATTTCTGCGTCGCGCTCGACGACATCCCGCCGGCCGCCTCCGCGAACGCCGACGTCGCGGAGATCGGCAACGCGGTCGCGCGCTTCACCGCGCGGCGCATAGCGCGCCGCCTGGAGGACACCCTCGATTTCCCGCCGTTGCCGGAGATCGCCCATCGCATCATCCGCATCAGCGCCGACCCCTACGCCAGCGTCAGCGACCTGGCGCGGGTGGTCGAGATAGATCCCTCGCTGTCGGCACAGGTCGTGAGCTGGGCCTCCTCGCCGTACTACGCCGCGCCGGGCAAGGTGAAGTCGATCCAGGACGCCATCGTGCGCGTGCTCGGCTTCGACCTGGTGATGAACCTCGCGCTCGGCCTCGCCCTCGGCAAGACCATGCGCCTGCCCAAGGAAGGGCGCTACGGCTACCGCAACTACTGGCTGCAGGCCGTGCACGGCGCCGCGATGGTCGAGGGCCTGTGCAAGGCGATGCCCTCGAGCCTGCGTCCGGGGCTGGGCCACGCCTACCTCAGCGGGCTGCTGCACAACTTCGGCTTCCTGATTCTCGCGGAACTGTTCAAGCCGCAGCTGCAGCTGGTCTGCCGCTACGCCGAGGCCAATCCGCACCTCGGGCACTGGCACGTCGAGCGCTTCCTGCTCGGGGTGACGCGCGAACAGATGGCGGGCTGGCTGATGCGATTCTGGCACCTGCCGGAGGAGGTCTGCGCGGCGCTGCGCTTCCAGCAGACCCCGGAGCAGGCCGGCGAGCACGAGGTGCTGGCGCGGGTGCTGCACCTGGCGACGCGACTGCTGCGCGAGCAGGGCATTGGTAGCGCGCCGCTGCAGCCCATCGCGGACGCGGCGTTCGCCGAGCTCGGCATCAGCCGCTCGGATGCGCTCGCGGTTAGCGAGCGCATCCACGGTTCGGCCGAGGAATTGCAGGCGATCGCGCGCGACCTCGCGGCCTGAGGACTCAGGCGATGATCGGTGGCAGTTCCTGCTGCAGCGGCAGCTTCTGCCTGCCGCCTTCGCCGGTGAGCGCAAAACCGAGCAGCTTTCCGGCCGGATCGCGGAATTCCGCGACGAGATCCGGGCCGCTGCCGCTGATCGACCACGCCCCGGGCGCGCCCACCGGCGGCGGCGAGACCACCACCGGGCAGGCCGGGGTCTTGATGGTGACCGGCATCGCCGGGTAGCTGACCTCGGTCGGCGTGCCGGCGAGCGTCCTGGCGAGCGCGCGCGCGCAGGCCATCAGCGGCGCGACGTAGTACAGCACGTGGCCGTCCACCTCGGCACAGTCACCCAGCACGTAGACGTCGGGCGCGCTGGTCGCGAGCAGGCGGCTGGCGACCACGCCGCGGTTCACCGCGATGCCGGCTGCTTTCGCGAGCTCCAGGCGCGGACGCACGCCGATCGCCGAAAGCGCCATGTCGGCCTCGATGCGACGCCCGTCGTTCAGCGTCGCCACGATGCCCTTGCCACCGGGCCCGAGGTTCACTTCGCTGACCAGGGGGCCGAAGTGGAACTTCGCGCCGAGCGCCTCGAGCGCGCCCTGCACCGCGCGGCCGGCGGGCTCGGGCAACAGCGTGGGCAGGCACCAGCCGAGGGGATCCACGGCCTCGACCGCGAAACCGCCGTTGCACAGATCGTTGGTGAATTCGCAGCCGATCAGTCCGGCACCGATGATCAGCACCTTCTTGACGTCGTTGTTCGCGATCGCGGCGCGGAAATCGGCGTAATCGAGCAGGTCGTTCACCGAGTAGACGTGATCGAGGCCGTCGCCCTTCAGCGGCGCACGGATGGTGTCGGCGCCCCAGGCGATCACGAGCTTGCTGTAGCCGACCGTGGTGGCCTCGCCGATGCGGATCTCGTGCTTCGCGGTGTCGATGCCGGTCACGTGCGTGTGTGTCCAGACGCTGGCGCGCAGGCTGATCGCCATGCTGCCGGCATCCATGGTCGCGAGCTCGTCAGGCGTGGTGTTCCTGGTGAAACCGGTCGAGAGCATCGGCTTCGAATACATGCGACCGTCGTCGGAAGTGACCAGGATCAGCGGCGTGTCGCTGTCGAGCTTGCGGAACTCGCGCGCGAGGTTGTAGCCGGCGAGCCCGGTGCCGATGATGATCACCGGCTGTTCGAGCGAGACGATGTCGGTTTCCTGGTGATGCGGAACCGCCGGCAGGGGCGTGTCGTCGATCAGCTCGAAGTCTTCCTTGCCGACGCCGCAATCCGGGCACAGCCAGTCGTTCGGAACGTCTTCCCAGCGCGTGCCGGGGGCGATGCCATCGTCGGGCCAGCCCTTCGCCTCGTCATAGACCCAGCCGCAAACGATACATTCCCACCGTGCCATGCCCATCTCCCTGCCGCCATCGCGTCGTCACTGCTGTCATTGTCATCGCGCACCCGCTACGCTGCGGGCCGCGTCGAGGAGCTTCCGCCGCGCCTGAACGGCTAGAATCAGCGGCGTCCTGACCACGGAGAGCGCAGCATTGTACGCGTTAGCGTCCGCGGGCTTCCAGCCCGTAGAGCCGGCCTGGAAGCACTGGCGAAAGTTCGATTCACTGCAATTGCCGCCGGCCACGCGGTGCTGGCTGCTGGACGAAGGCTCGCTCACCGCGCGCCTGCAGGCCGCCTGCGGCAATGCCGTGCGCGTGCGCGTGCTGCGCCAGGCATGGCAGCGTCCGCGCGCCTCCGAGCGGCGCGCGCTGGGGCTCGGAGCGCACGAGCTCGCGCTGGTGCGCGAGGTGCTGCTCGAGTGCGCCGGCGAGCCGTGGGTGTTCGCGCGCAGCATCATGCCCGCCGCCACGCTGCACGGGCGCCTGCGCCACCTGCGCCGCTTCGGCGAGCGCTCGCTGGGAGCGCTGCTGTTCTCCAGCCGCGGGCTGCGACGCGAACCCTTCGAAGTGGCGCTGGTGCGCGCCGGCCACGGCGTACTGCCGGTGCCGCCGGCCGACGGCGCCGCGGTATGGGGCCGACGCTCGGTGTTCCGGGTGCACGACGCGCCGTTGCTGGTCGCGGAGTTCTTCCTGCCGGCCTGTCGCCTGGGCTCGCTATAATCCGTCGCCAGCGCCCCTCACAGGTCAATCCATGGAATTGTGCGAGCGCCTGCCGCTGTACCTTCGCCTGATCCGCTTCGACCGTCCCATCGGCAGCTTCCTGCTGCTGTGGCCGACGTGGTGGGGGCTGTGGTTCGCGGCACAAGGCCAGCCCTCCCTTGCCAACCTGCTGATCTTCACCGCCGGCGTGTTCCTGATGCGCTCGGCCGGCTGCGTCGCCAACGATTATGCGGATCGCCATATCGACGGCCACGTCGAGCGCACGCGCGAGCGCCCGCTCGCGAGCGGGCAGCTGGGCGAGCGCGAGGCGCTCGCGGTCGGCGCGGCGCTCGCGCTCGCAGCCTTCGCGCTGGTGCTGATGACCAATGCGCTCACGGTGTGGCTGTCGTTCGCCGGGCTGGTGTTCGCGGCGGGCTACCCGTTCCTGAAGCGCTACACGCACCTGCCGCAGGTCGGACTCGGCATCGCGTTCTCCTGGGGCATACCGATGGCCTTCGCCGCCGAGCGCCAGGCGCTGCCGCCGCCGCTGTGGCTGCTGTTCTGCGCCGCCGTGCTGTGGAGCGTGGTCTACGACACCTTTTACGCGATGGTCGACCGCGAGGACGACCGCGCGATCGGGGTGAAATCCACCGCGATCCTGTTCGGCGACGCCGACCGGCTGATCACCGCGCTGCTGCAGGTCCTGGTGCTGCTGTTGCTGTGGCTCGCCGGTCGCCAGTTCGGCATGGGGCTGCCGTACACGGTGGCCCTGCTCGGCGGCGCGGCACTGTTCGCGTGGCAGCAATACCTGATCCGCGAACGCGAGCGCGCACGCTGCTTCCGGGCCTTCCTCAACAACAACCTGTTCGGCCTGCTCGTGTTCGCCGGCATCGCCACCGACTACCTGCTGCGATGACACGCGCGCGCTTCCTCGGCGGCATCCGCGACATCGCGGCGGCGGACTGGAATGCGCTGGCCGGGCGCGACTATCCCTTCCTGCGCCACGAGTTCCTCTGCGCGCTCGAGGACAGCGGCAGCGTCGGCGGGGACTCCGGCTGGGAGCCGCACCACCTGCTGCTGCACGAGGGAAGCCGCCTCGTGGGTGCACTGCCGTGCTATCTCAAGCAGCACTCCTACGGCGAGTACGTGTTCGACTGGTCGTGGGCGGATGCCTACCGCCGCCACGGCCAGCATTACTACCCCAAGCTGCTGAGCGCGGTGCCGTTCACACCGGCCGCGGGCCCACGGCTGCTGCTGGCCGAAGGCGTGGCGTTCGCGGACCTGGAGAACGAACTGCTCGCGACGGTGGGCGAGGAAATGGCGCGCCGCGGCGCCTCGTCGTGGCACCTGCTGTTTCCCGAGCAACCGGTCGCCGAGGAACTTGCCGTCGCGGGCCTGGGCCACCGCACCGGGGTGCAGTTCCACTGGCACAACCGCGGCTATCGCGACTTCGCCGATTTCCTCGACGTGATGCAGTCACGCAAGCGCAAGCAGCTCAAGCGCGAACGGCGGCTGGTGGCGGAGCAGGGGCTGCAGGTGCGCGCGCTGCGCGGACCGGACGTGGACGCGGCGCTGTGGGAGCGCTTCCATCACTTCTACCAGCTCACCTACTCGCGTCGCAGCGGTCACGGCGGCTACCTGAACCGCGAGTTCTTCCGCCTGCTGGGGCAGGGTATGCCCGACAGCCTGCTGCTCGTCATTGCCGAGCACGGCCGCGACGTCGTGGCCGGCGCGCTCTACGTGATCGGCGCCGACACCCTCTACGGACGCTACTGGGGCTGCGCCGAGGACCACGCACAGCTGCATTTCGAGACCTGCTACTACCAGGGCATCGATTTCTGCATCCGCGAGGGCCTCGCGCGCTTCGACGCCGGCGCCCAGGGCGAGCACAAGCTCGCGCGCGGTTTCGAGCCGGTGCTCACGCACTCCTGCCACCTGATCGCGCATCCCGGCTTTCGCGCGGCGATCGACGACTTCCTCGCGCGCGAACGCGCGGCCATCGAGAGCTACCGGCGCGAGGCGGCCGAAGCCCTGCCATACCGCAACGCGGTGTAGCGCGCTCGGCGTCGCGACATGCCAGATCAGGACGATGCCAGCAAGTCGAGCGTGCGCGCGTCGGCTTCGCCACCGTAATAGCGCTCCAGCACGCGCCGGAACACCAGATCCGGCCCGGCCACCTGCGCGAACAGCGTCATCGAGGAGCGCAGCTTCAGGTCGTCGGGTGAGCCGAGAATCTCGTGCGCCGTGCGCCCCCTCACGCCGAGCAGCGCCCCGGCGCATTCGGCGAGCCGCGCGCCGAGCAGCGGGTGCGCCAGGTAGGCGCGCGCCTCGGCCAGATCGGCAATCGCGTAGTACACGGCCGTGGAGCTGTGGCCGAGGCCCGCGATCTGCGGGAACACGAACCACATCCAGTGCGTGCGCTTGCGACCGGCGCGCAGTTCCGCGAGCGCCTGTGGGTAAATACCCTCCTGCGCGTCGAGAAACCGATCCAGGTTCATCCGGCCCTCCGCCATCGCACTGGGTCAGGCTTCAGCCTGACATCGGTCGCGAGCCTGATGGCGCGTTCGATTGACGTCGAACCCACACCAGCAGACGGTTGTTGGCCGGCATCGCGTGATCGGAGAGCGGCTCGAGCCCCGCCGCGCGCGCGAGCGCGTCCACCGCTTCGTGGTCACGGATGCCGCTCGCGGGGTCGCGCCGGCGCAGCGATTCGTCGAATGCCGCGTTGCTGTCGCTGGTGTAGCGGCCGCCGTAGTTGAAGGGGCCGTAGATCGCGAGCACCCCGCCCGGCGCGAGGCAGCCCGCGACGCCGCGGAACAACGCGCACACGCCTTCCCAGCCCATGATGTGCAGCGTATTGGCGCTGAACACGGCGTCGAAGGGGCCAGCAGGCCACGCGGCGCGCACATCGAGCGCGATCGGCGCCAGCACGTTCGGCAATGGCCGCGCGTCCAGCCAGGCGTGCACCGCGTCGCATTGTCCCGGCATCTCGCTGGTCTGCCAGAGCAGCTGCGGCAGCGCGGCGGCAAAATGCAGTGCGTGCTGCCCGGTTCCGCTGCCGATCTCCAGCACCCGCGTGGCGGCGGCGAAATGCACGCGCAACTGGTCGAGGATCGGATCCTTGTTGCGCTCGCAGGCTTGCGAGAAAGGCAGATCGGTCATGGTCACTCCTGTCGGTCTGGCGCAGGTGCTGCCTTGCCGTAGGTCGGGCTCGAGAGGGTGTCGCGAAACGCCTGTCGGCCGCACTCACGCGCTGATTCCGAGTGTAGGAGCGGGCCATGCCCGCGATATCGCGCGCATGGCGCGCTCCTACACCTCTTCGGTCGAGTCCGTGCAAGGTTTCGCGACACCCTCTCGAGCCCGGCAAGGGTTCGGCGCAGCCGAAGCCGCCGCATTGCAGCAGTGTCGCGTATCAGCGGACGAACAGCCATTCCCGGTCGCAGGACAACGCCGGCTCGAAGCGATAGCCGTCCTCGGCAAAGTCTTTCAGTTCCGCGGCACGCTGCAGGCGGTGGCGTATCGCGAAGCCGGCCATCGCACCGCGCGCGCGCTTGGCGCTGAAGCTCACGATCTTCAGCGTGCCGCCGCGGTTCTCCTTGAACACCGGCGTGATCACGGGCAGCGACAGCCTCTCCACCGCGACCGCGCGAAAATACTCCTGCGAGGCCAGGTTCACCAGTTCGCGCGCTCCCGTGGCGCGGGCCTGGGCCTCCAGCGCATCGGCGATGCGCGCTCCCCAGAACTCGTAGAGGTTGCGACCGCGCGCGTTGGCGAACTGCGTCCCCATCTCGAGGCGATAGGGCTGGATCGCATCGAGCGGGCGCAGCACGCCGTACAGGCCACTGAGGATGCGCAGGTGTTCCTGCGCGAACGCGAACTCGGCGACGGAAAAATCCCCGGCGCGCATGCCGAGGTATACGTCACCGCGGAAGGCGAGCAGCGCAGGGCGGGTGGCGCGCGCAGGCGCACGCGCGCGCCAGTCCCGGAAACGCGCGTGGTTCAGCGCGGCGAGCTCCGGACTGATGGACATCAGCTTGCGGATCGCCTCGGACGGCAGTTCGCGCAGCCCGTCGATCAACCGGGCCGCGTCCCTCGTGAACTCGGGTCGCGTGGCGACGTGCCCGGAAACGGGTGAATCGAAATCCAGCGTCTTGGCGGGCGATACGATCAGCAGCATGCGCAGTCCTGGGGCTCGGGAATATTCGGGTGGTGCGGATGCGGACTCTGCCGATAGAATCGCGCACATCCCTCCCACGCGGCGATTCTATCCCAATGAAACCCCTCGACCCATTGCGCTCCGTGCTGGCCGCCGTGGTGCTGGGCGGCGTGCTGGTAGGTTGCGGCGTCAATCCGGTCACCGGCTCATCGGAAATGAGCGTGGTGTCGGAACAGGAAGAGATCCGCACCGGCGAGCTGCAGTACGGCCCCAGCCAGCAGACCGAAGGCGGCAGGTACGTACTCGATCCGGAACTGAACGCCTACGTGTCGCGCGTGGGGCAGAGCCTGGCACGCGTCAGCGAACGCCCGCAGCTGCCCTACGAGTTCGTGGTCCTGAACAATTCCACGCCCAACGCCTGGGCGCTGCCCGGTGGCAAGATCGCGGTCAACCGCGGCCTGCTGGTGCAGCTCGAGGACGAATCGCAGCTCGCCGCGGTGCTGGGCCACGAGATCGTGCACGCCGCGGCCCGCCACGGCGCCAAGGCCCAGGAGACGGGCACGCTGCTCAACATCGGCCTCGCGGTGCTCGGCGTCGCAACCGCGAACAGCGTCTACCAGGACCTGGCGATGCAGGGAGCGCAGATCAGCGGCGCGCTGATCCAGACGCGCTACGGTCGCGAGGCGGAGCTCGAATCGGACTACTACGGCATGCAGTACATGGCACGCGCAGGCTACGACCCGCAGGGTGCGGTGAGGCTACAGGAGGGCTTCGTGAAATTGTCCCAGGGCCAGCGCCAGGACTGGCTGGGCGGCCTGTTCGCGAGCCACCCGCCGTCGCAGGAGCGCGTCGACGCCAATCGCCGCACCGCGCAGAAGCTCGGTCCGGGCGACGCCGGACGCGAGGCATACCAGCGCCACATCGCGCGCCTGAAGCGTGACCAGCCGGCCTACGCCGCGTACGACAGGGGCGTCGCCGCGATGAACGCCAGGCGCTACGAGGAAGCCCTGAAGTACAGCGAACAGGCCCTGGCGCTGCAGCCGCGCGAAGGACTGTTCCACGAGCTGCGCGGCGTCGCCTCGGCCAGGCTCGACCGCCCCGCCGAGGCGATCAACAGCTTCAACCGCGCGATAGCCGCGAACCAGGATTTCTTCCGCCCGTACCTGTTCCGCGGCAAGC
>JAGPES010000084.1 GCA_018057015.1 Pseudomonadales bacterium
GGTGTGCGCCGGGAACCAGTGCTCGGTCCCGGTGCCGGCGTTGCGCAGTCGTATGCCGCGCGCCGCGCCGAAGTGGTCGACGTCGACGCCGACCGGTGTCATGCCCTCGGCGAACCAGACGCCTTCCTCGAGCGCCTTCTCGACCTCCTCGTGGTTCAGCGTGTACGAGGGGCTGTCGACCAGGCGGCGGCGGTAGGCGATGGTGACGCCGCCCCAGTGTCGCAGCATCTCGGCGATGCGCGGTTCGCGCCCGGCCAGGCCGGCCTGCTTGCGTTCCTGGCGGATCGCGCGCGCGTGGGCCAGGAACTCCTCGGCGATCTCGCGTTCGTAGTCGTCCCACGGGTCGCGGATCGCGTCCTCGCCGATCTCGTGCGCCAGCGCCTCGTAGCGGTGCAGGAACTTCTCGACCTGCACCACGTAGTAGGCCAGCGACTCGGTGGCGGTATCGATCGCGGTGAGGCCGCCGCCGATCACCACCACGGGCAGGCGCAGCTGCATGTTCGCGATCGAGTCGGCCTTGGCCGCGCCCGTCAGTTGCAGCGCCATCAGGAAATCCGATGCCGCGCGCACGCCGCGCGCCAGCCCGTTCGGGATGTCCAGCACCGTCGGGCCCCCCGCACCCACGCAGAGCGCGACGTGGTCGAAACCCATCTGCCACGCATCGTCGGGCGTCAGCGTGCCGCCGAAGCGCACGCCGCCGAACATCGCGAACTGCGCGCGACGCTCCACCAGCAGGCGGATCAGCTTCAGGAAGTTCTTGTCCCAGCGCACCGTGATGCCGTATTCGGCAACGCCGCCGAAGCCCGCCATCACGCGCGCATCCAGCGGTTCCATCAGCGCGCGCACGTCGCGCACCGGCGCGAAGGCGACGCGCTTGCCGTGGTCCACGCCCGCCAGTTCGGGCGGCAGCGGCTCGATCTTCAGTCCGTCGATGCCCACCACCGTGTGGCCGTCGTTCATCAGGTGGTGCGCCAGCGTGAACCCGGCGGGGCCGAGTCCCACCACCAGCACCTTGCGTCCGGTGTCGGGCAGTGGCCGCGGCCGGCGCAGGTTCAGCGGGTTCCAGCGCGTCAGCAGCGAGTAGATCTCGAAGCCCCAGGGCAGCTCCAGCACGTCCTTGAGCGTGCGCGTCTCCGCCTGCGGAATGTCCACCGGCTCCTGCTTCTGGTAGATGCAGGACTTCATGCAGTCATTGCAGATGCGGTGCCCGGTGGCGGCGGCCATCGGGTTGTCGACCACGATCATCGCCAGCGCGGCGATGGGTTCGCCGCGTGTCTTCACCAGGTGGAATTCCGAGATCTTCTCTTCCAGCGGGCAGCCGGCCAGCGTCACGCCGAATGGCGATTTCCTGAACGGCGCGCTGGCGGGATCCGCGCCTTTGGCTGCCTTCTCGCGCAGCCCGCGCGAGCAGGAATCCTTGCCCTGGTTGTGGCACCAGATGCAGTAGTTGGCCTCGTCGAGCGCGCCGGCGAGGTCGGTGCCGTGGTCGGTCAGCGCGAAGCCCTCGCGCCGGCGCAGGTGGTCGATGCTGTGGCGTGGAAAGCCGAGTGTCTCGCGCGTGACCAGCGGCACGAGGTTCTGGTAGTCGAGCTTCGCGGGCGCGGTGAACAGCACGCCGCCGCGATGGCGCGCGCGCCCGGCCTCGGTGCCGGCGGCCCACGCGGCGTAACGGGCCGCCAGCTCGAGCTGGCCGGCGTTGGCCGCCTCGTCCTCCTGCCACGCCGTGACCCGGCGCGCGAAGGCCAGTTCGCTGAACGGCCCTCCCAGAAGCTCCAGCTCGGCGGCTTCGGCGTCCAGGTCCTCGACGTCCCCGGGCTTGAATTTCGCCAGCGCCTGGCGCTGCACGAACAGCCGCTTCACGCTGAAGACCGGCGCGAGCTCGTGGTGCCGTTCGGCCAGCGCGCGCGCCTCGGCCTCAATGCCGAAGAGCTGCGCGACGAAGTCCTCGAGCTGCGGCGCCAGCGCGATCAGCAGCTCGGATTCGGCCTTCGGCGCGAGCGCCTCGGGCGCGGCGCGCGCCGCGCACAATGCATCGCGCAGCGCAGGGTCCGACGTGGCGACGAAGTCGAGGAATTGCGCGTCGAGGCGCCCCAGGCCCTCGTGCTGGTGGAGGTCCGCAAAATCGAGCCCGAAAGACAGCTTGAGCATGATCCGGAAGTCCCGCCGTGGAGGTGAGGCACTATAGAGCGGCGGCCGTTGGCGATCAATTTACCGTGCGGCAAGGTTGCGGCGCGCCGCGGTGGCATATTGCCGGGCGCGCCAGTACCATTCGCCTCGGACAGCCGGATCACGATTGCCCGCCGCCACGGTACCAACAGGTGACAGGATTGGACGACGCTCGCAACGGCGGGTATGCGACGACGCGCGCGAGCGGCACCGGCCGCCCGGGCCGGCGCCGCGCACCCTGGCGCACGCTCGCGGTTCTCGCGCTCCTCTGCGCTGCCTCCCTCGCGGCTTGCGCGGGTGCCTGGAACAATCCCTACCCTGCCTCCGAGCGCGACGAATCGGTGGTCTACGAGTCGTTCAGTTCGCGCCCCAAGCACCTCGACCCCGCACAATCCTACGTCGAGGACGAGGCCTGGTTCGTCTATTCGATCTACGAGCCGCTCTACGACTATCACTACCTCAAGCGCCCCTACACGCTGCAGCCGAACGTGGCCGAAGCGATGCCGCAGGTGAGCTATCGCGACGCGAAGGGCAACGTGCTCCCGGACGATGCACCGGTCGAGTCGATTGCCGAGACGGTCTACGAGATCCGGATCAGGCCCGGCATCCGTTATCAGCCGCACCCGGCGTTCGCGGTGGACGCCGCGGGTCGCCCGCTCTACGCGGACCTCGATGAGGACAGCCTGGGTGATCGCTCGCAGATCGGGGATTTCGAACACACCGGCACGCGCGAGCTCGAAGCGGCCGATTTCGCGTACCAGATCAAGCGCCTCGTGCGCCCGCGCATCGAATCGCCGGGGCTCGCGATCTTCAACCAGATCATCGGCCTGGAGGACCTGGCCGCGCGCCTGCAGGAGGAGGTCGACGCGGGCCGCCTGGATCCCGATGGCTGGATCGACATGCGCCAGTTCCCGCTCGAGGGCGTGGAAACGCCGGACCGGCACACGCTGCGCATACGCATCCGCGGCAAGTACCCGCAGTTCGTCAACTGGCTGGCGACCACCTTCGTCGTGCCGGTGCCGTGGGAGGCCGAGCGCTTCTATGCCCGGCCCGGGATGGCGCAGCGCGAACTGACACTCGACATGTGGCCGGTCGGTACCGGGCCTTTCATGATGGAGCGCAACCGCCCGTTGCGCGAGATACGCCTGGGCCGCAATCCCGAGCACCGCGAGGACCTCTACCCCTGCGAAGGCGAGCCCGGCGATGCGCAGGCGGGCCTGCTCGCCGACTGCGGCAAGCAACTGCCGCTCGTGGACACCTTCCGGTTCTCCTACGAGAAGGAGAGCACGCCGTTCTGGAACAAGTTCCTCCAGGGCTACTACGACCTCTATGCCTCGACGCGCTTCGCCACCTTCACCGGCTTCGACACCGCGCTGCAGCTGCAGGGCGGGGCGCTGTCGCTGTCACCGCGGATGGAGCGCCACGGCATCCGTCTGCGCACCGAGGTGGAGCCGGCCATCGAATACTTTTTCGTGAACATGATCGATCCGGTGCTGGGCAACGGCGCCGCGACGCCGGAGGCGCGAGAGCGGGCGCGCAAGCTGCGCCAGGCCATCGCGATCGCGATCGATATCGAGGAGTACCTCGCCATCATAAAGAACGGCCTGGGCTTGCCCATGCAGGGACCGATCCCGCCCGGAATCGCCGGTTACCGCGATGGCCCGGCGGGTATCAATCCCCACGTCTACACGTGGGAGAACGGGCGCGCGAGGCGCCGCGGCCTCGACGAGGCGAGGCGGCTGCTGGCGGACGCCGGTTACCCCGGGGGCCGTGA
Organism: Pseudomonadales bacterium; assembly: GCA_018057015.1. Taxonomy (GTDB): domain Bacteria; phylum Pseudomonadota; class Gammaproteobacteria; order Pseudomonadales; family UBA5518; genus UBA5518. The sequence goes on from JAGPES010000084.1 coordinate 3,941, forward strand.
TGCCGAAACGGGCGCGCCGCTGATCCTGTATTTCGACGGCTACGACAGTTTCCAGCGCGCGCGCCTCGAGCTGCTGATCAAGCAGCTCGCGCGCATCGGCGTTCAGCTGGTGCCGCGGCTCACCGAGTGGAACCGGTTCCAGGAGAAGCACCGCAAGGGCAGCGCGCAGATGTCCTTCTGGGGATGGAACGCCGATTATCCCGACCCCGAGAACTTCCTGTTCCAGTACTACAGCAGGAACGGCAAGGTGCGCTTCCAGGGCGAGAACGTCACCAACTTCGACAATCCCGAATTCGATGCGCTGTTCGAGCAGTTTCGTGGCATGGATATCGATGCCGACCGCCAGCCCGTGATCGACCGCATGGTCGAGATACTGCGCCACGACGCACCATTGCTGGGGGGCTGGAACAACGAGGCATTCCAGCTCTCGCATGCGTGGCTCGGGAACACCAAGCCGGGAAAGGTCATCCATTCCTACCGCAAGTACTATTCGCTCGACGTGCGGCGGCGCAACGCCGAGCGCGCCGCATGGAACCGCCCGGCGCTGTGGCCGCTGGGCGGCGCACTGCTCGCGACGGGCGTGGTCGCATTGATCGCCGTGCGCCATTACCGCCGTCGCGAGGCACAGACCGCGCGGCCCGGGAGTCGCCCATGATCGCCTACCTCCTGCGCCGGCTGCTGCTCGCGGTGCCGACGCTGATCGGCGTGAACCTGCTGCTCTTCACGCTGTTCTTCGTGATCAGCAGCCCGGACGACATGGCCCGCGCGCAGCTCGGCGCCAAGCGCGTGACGCCCGAGGCCATCGAGCGCTGGAAGGCGGACCGCGGCTACGACAAGCCGCTGTTCTGGAATGCGCGGGCCAGCGGCAGCGGACGTTTCACCGAGACCATATTCGTGCAGAAATCCGCGCGCATGTTCCTGTTCGACTTCGGCAAGTCCGACGTGGGTCGCGACATCAACCGCGAATTGCGCACGCGGATGTGGCCCTCCCTGGCGCTGGCGGTGCCGGTGTTTCTCGTCGGCCTGTTCGTCGCGATCACGCTGGCGCTGCTGCTCGCGTTCCTGCGCGCGACCTGGCTCGATTTCACCGGCGTGGTCATTTGCGTGGTGCTGATGTCCATATCCAGCCTGTTCTACGTCATTGCCGGGCAGTACGTGATCGCGCGCGTGTGGAACCTCGTGCCGATCTCGGGTTTCGCCGATGGCCTGGATGCAGGGCGTTTCCTCGCGCTGCCGGTGGCCGTGGGCGTGATCGCGGGCCTGGGCGCCAACGTGCGCTGGTATCGCGCGATCTTCCTCGAGGAGATCGGCAAGGATTACGTGCGCACGGCGCGTGCCAAGGGCCTGTCGGAAATCGCGGTGCTGTTCCGTCACGTGCTGAAGAACGGCATGATCCCGATCCTCACCGGTACCGTGGTGGTGATTCCCTCGCTGTTCCTCGGCAGCCTGATCACGGAGTCCTTTTTCGGCATCCCCGGGCTCGGGACCTTCACGATCGAGGCGATCCTGATGCAGGACTTCGCGATCGTGCGCTCGATGGTCTTCATCGGCTCGGTGCTCTACATAGCGGGACTGGTGCTCACCGATCTCAGCTACACACTGGTCGACCCGCGGGTGCGCCTGCAATGAGCGGATTCCAGGTCGTGGTGCTGTGGTCCGACGCGCTGCTCGCCGTGTTGCTGCTCGCCAGCGGGGCGGGCATCGCGGCCGCGCTGCGCCGCGAGCACCTGCGCCGGGCGTGGCGCGCGGTGTTCGCGAACCGTTCGGCGATGGCCGCGCTCGTGGTGCTGCTCGCCTACCTGCTGGTCGCGGTGCTGGACTCGTTCCACTTCCGCCCGGAGCTGCCACGCCAGGCCGCCGCACCGGCCGCGCCGGCGCAGTACTCGGTCGAGGTGCTGTCGCTGCTCGACCTCGCGCTGGCGCGGATGCGCTCGACGCGTGAAGACAGCTATTCCGCGCCGTTCGCCACGCACGCGCTCCAGAAGCGCATGATCGACATGCCCGACGGGACGCAGCAGCGCGATTACCCGCGGCTGCAGTTCGGCGGTGCCCATCTGGCGGATCCCGCCGCCGATCGCGGCGCCGACATCGCCGCGCGCGGACTGCGCGGCGCCGCGGCCGGCATCGTGCTGTGGGTGTTCATGGCGGCGGCGCTCGCGGCGCTCGTCGCGCGCGCGCGCCGCGAGCCAGTGCGCCGCACGCTCGGCGCCATACTGCGCGGTGACACGCCAGTGGCATGGAACGCGTTCGGCTGGATGCTGCTGCTTGTTCTCTGCCTCGGCGGCGCGCTGTTCGCGCTGTCCGGCGCCTACCACGTGTTCGGCACCGACGCGACCGGCAACGACGTGCTGTACCAGACATTCAAGGCGATGCGCGTGGCGCTGCTGATAGGCACGCTGGCAACGTTCGTGGTGCTGCCGCTGGGCATCGGCTTCGGCCTTGCGGCAGGCTATTTCGGCGGCTGGGTCGATGACCTGATCCAGTACGTCTACACCGTGATCAGCTCGATACCGTATGTGCTGCTGGTCGCGGCCTCGGCGCTGATGATGCAACTCGTGATCGAGCAGCACGCGGAGATCTTCGACACCGCCGCGGCGCGCGCCGATGCGCGGCTGGTGGCGCTGTGCGTGATCATCGGCGCGATTTCCTGGACCACGCTTTGCCGCCTGCTGCGCGCCGAGACGCTCAAGCTGCGCGAGACCGATTACGTGCAGGCGGCGCGCTGCTTCGGCGTATCGGGCGTGCGCATCATGCTGCGCCACATCCTGCCGAACGCGTTCCACATCGTGCTGATCACCGTGGTGCTGGAGTTCTCGGGGCTGGTGCTGGCCGAAGCCGTGCTGTCCTACGTCGGCGTCGGCGTGGATCCGGGCACGATCAGCTTCGGCACCATGATCAACAAGGCGCGCGGCGAACTGGCGCAGGATCCGGTCATCTGGTGGTCGATCACCGCCGCCTTCGTGTTCATGGTTAGCCTGGTGCTGTCCGCGAACCTGTTCGCCGATGCCGTGCGCGAGGCATTCGACCCGCGCGCTGTCGTGACGCGCCGTCGCCGCGTGCCCACCGGGAGCGCGGCATGAGCGCCGCGCTGCTCTCGGTGAGCGGGCTGTCGACGCATATCGACAGCGAGAACGGCCTGGTGCGCGCACTCGATTGCGTGTCCTTCGACGTCGGCGCGGGAGAGACCTTCGCGCTGCTCGGGGAGTCCGGCTGCGGCAAGTCGGTCACCGCGCTGTCGCTGATGCGCCTGCTGCCGCCCGGGGGCTTCGTCGCCCAGGGGCGCGTGATGCTGGACGGGCGGGACCTGTGCGCGCTCACCGAGGCGCAGATGCGCCGGGTGCGCGGGGCTGGCATGGCGATGATCTTCCAGGAGCCCGGCACCAGCCTGAACGCGGTGCTCACGGTGGGGCAGCAGATCGGCGAGGTGCTCGCGCTGCATCGCGGACTGAAGGGCGCGGCGGCGGACACCGAGGCCGTGGCGTTGATGACGCAGGTGGGCATTCCCGATCCGCGGCGTCGCCTGCGCGAATTTCCGTTCCAGTTCTCCGGCGGAATGAAGCAGCGCGTCATGATCGCGATGGCACTTGCGGGCGAGCCGCGGGTCCTCATCGCCGACGAGCCGACGACGGCGCTCGACGTGACCATTCAGGCGCAGGTGCTCGATGTGATGGCGGCGCTGCAGCGCGCGCGCGGCATGGCGATGATCCTGATAACGCACGATCTCGGCGTGGTGGCGAAGATGGCCGACCGCGTCGGGGTGATGTACGCGGGGCACCTCATCGAGGAGGCGCCGCGCGAGCGCTTCTTCGGCGCGCCGGCCCATCCCTATTCGCGCAAGCTGTTCGAGGCACTGCCCGAAGGCCACCGCGAGCGCGGCGTGCTGGCGACCATCCCGGGCAGCGTGCCGCCGCTGACGACGCATTTCACGGGTTGTCGCTTCGCGCCGCGCTGCGATCGCGCGTGGGAGCGCTGCCGCGTCGAGGCGCCGCAATGGCATGCGCTCGAGGGCGGGCAGCGCGTGCGCTGTCACCTGTACGATCCCGCCGAATCGATGCGCGCGGTCGTGCAGCCGGTGACGGCGGGCGCGGCGGGTCGTCCGGTGCCGGCAACGGGGGAAATCCTGCTCGGCGTTCGCGACCTCGCGGTGCATTTCCCGATCACGCGCGGGGTGTTCCGGCGCGTGGTCGGTCACGTGAAGGCCGTGGACGGTGTCAGCCTGGATATCGGCGCGGGACGAACGCTGGCGCTGGTCGGCGAGTCCGGTTGCGGCAAGACCACGGTCGGCAAGGCGATATTGCGCCTGATCGAGCCGAGCGGCGGCAGCGCGCGGCTCGGCGACACCGATATCGGCAGCCTGTCGGGCGGGGCGCTGCGCGCGGCGCGCGCGAACATGCAGATGATCTTCCAGGACCCCTTCGGCTCGCTGAACCCGCGCCTGCGCGTGATCGAGATCATCGAGGAGGGGATGAACGCGCTCGGCGTGAGCGGCAGCCCTGCCGAGCGCCGCGCCAGGGTCGCGCAGATCATGGAGCAGGTGGGTCTGCGGCCCGAACTGGCCGAACGCTACCCGCACGAGTTCTCCGGCGGACAGCGCCAGCGCATCGCGATAGCGCGCGCGCTGGCGGTGTCGCCGCGGCTGATCGTCTGTGACGAGCCCACCTCCGCGCTCGACGTCTCGGTGCAGGCGCAGATCCTCAACCTGTTGCAGGAGCTGCAGGCGCGCCTCGGCGTCGCCTACCTGTTCATCACGCACAATATCGCGGTGGTGGAATACCTCGCGCACGAGGTCGCGGTGATGTACCTGGGGCGTATCGTCGAGCAGGGCAGCGTGGCGCAGGTGCTCGGCAATCCGCAGCACCCCTACACCCGTGCGCTGCTGGCCGCGGTGCCGCGCGCCAATGCCGTGGCAACCGCCCGCGCCGATCCCGCGCTGGTGAAAGGCGACCTGCCGTCGCCGGCCAATCCGCCCGCCGGGTGCCACTTCCACCCGCGCTGCCCGCTCGCGACGGAGATATGCCGCCAGCAGTATCCGCAATCCCGCGCGGTGGACTGTGGGTCCGGCTTCAGTCGGACAATTGTCCGGGAGTACCCGCGCGTGCGCGCGGAGGACGGCACGCATATCGTGAGTTGTCATCTCGCGGGCTGAGAGCCTGTGGGTCCGCATTCACGCGGACTGAGGGTCTGTGGGTCCGCATTCATGCGGACTGAGGCATCATGGCGCCGCAACGGCGCTTGACGGGAGGAATGAATATGCGCGAACCACAGCACGCACACCGCACGGTCCTGGTGACGGGCGCGGGAGGCGGCATCGGCCGTGCCACGGCATTGCGGTTCGCGCAGCAGGGCGCGGCGGTGGTCTGCGGCGACATCGACCTCGCGCAGGCGGGCGAAACCGCGCGCCGGATTCTCGACGCCGGTGGCCGCGCGCTCGCGGTGGCGGTGGACGTGGCGAGCGAGGCGTCGAACGCAGCGCTGGTCGCTCGCGCCGAGGCCGAGTTCGGCGCGCTGCACGTTGCCTTCCTGAACGCCGGCATCCTGCGCCGCGGCACCGTCATGGACACGCCTGCCGAGGTGTTCGACGAGGTGATGGCGGTGAACCTGCGCGGCGTGTTCCTCGGGCTGCGCGCCACGCTGCCGGCGATACGCCGCGCCGGCGGCGGCGCGATCGTGGTCACCGCATCCAGCGTGGCCCTGCGCACCGATCCGGAGCTCGCCTGCTATTCCGTCTCGAAGCATGCGCTGATCGGCCTGGTGCAGGCCGCCGCGGCCGAGGCCGCGGCGTGGGGGATCCGCGTGAACGCGGTATGCCCGGGTGCCGTGGCCACGCCGATGACCGCGGCGGCCGACACCGCCCCCGGCGGTGCGCTGGCCAGGCTGCACCCCATGGGTCGCGTCGGCACCGCCGAGGACATCGCGGAGCTGGTGGTGTTCCTCGCCAGCGCGCGCGCGAGCTTCATCACCGGCGCGGCCTATCCGGTCGACGGCGGGCTGACCTCGGTCGCGGTGCCGCGGTATCGGGGTTGAAACGGCGCCGTAACCAAAACTTTCGGCGGAGGAATTCGCGCATGCCCTGTTACAGCTACGCCGGCTACACGCCCGTGGTCGACCCCACCGCCTTCGTGCATCCCACCGCCACGCTTATCGGCGATGCGATCGTCGGCGCGCGCTGCTACGTTGGGCCCGGCGCCAGCATGCGCGGCGACTTCGGGCGCGTCGAGCTGCGCGCCGGCGCCAACCTGCAGGACAACTGCGTGATGCACACCTTCCCGGGGCGCATCGCACTGGTCGGGGAGAACGGGCAC
>JAGPES010000085.1 GCA_018057015.1 Pseudomonadales bacterium
AATGCCGCAGGCGGGCGCGCGTGTCGCTGCGCCCGAATCCGTCCGTGCCGAGCACCGCGTAGCGCTGCCGGATGAAGGGCCGCAACCCGTCCGCCCAGGCCTTGGTGTAGTCGGTGGAGGCGATCACCGGCCCCGTTGCGCCCTCCAGCATCCGCGTGATCCACGGCACGCGCGGCACCTTCGCCGTGGGATGCAGCATATTCCAGCGCTCGGCATCGAGACCGTCGCGCCGCAGCTCGTTGATGCTGGTGAGGCTCCATACATCGGCGTCGACGCCGAAATCCTGGCGCAGCAGCGCCGCGGCGGCGCGCACCTCGCGCAGGATCGTGCCGCAGCCCATCAGCTGCACCACGGCCTTCGCCTTCGCCGCCGCGCTCTCCACGCGGTACATGCCGCGGATGATCCCCTCCTCCGCGCCCGCGGGCATTTCCGGGTGCTGGTAGTTCTCGTTCATCGTGGTGATGTAGAAGAACTTGCTCTCGCGCCGGCCGTACATCACCTCGAGGCCGTGATGCACGATCACGGCGACCTCGTAGGCATAGGTCGGGTCGTAGCTGACACAGTTGGGGATGGTCGCGGCCACCAGGTGGCTGTGGCCGTCCTGGTGCTGCAGGCCCTCGCCGTTCAGCGTCGTGCGCCCCGAGGTCGCGCCGATCAGGAAGCCGCGCGCCTGCTGGTCGCCGGACGCCCAGGCGAGGTCGCCGACGCGCTGGAAGCCGAACATCGAGTAGAAGATGTAGAAGGGCACCTGGGTGAGGTTGTGGTTGGCGTAGGACGTCGCCGCGGCGATCCACGCCGACATCGCGCCGGCCTCGTTGATGCCCTCCTCCAGGATCTGGCCCTTGTGGTCTTCCTTGTAGAACAGGATCCCGCCGGCATCGTGCGGCGTGTAGCGCTGTCCCACGGAGGAATAGATGCCGAGCTGGCGGAACATGCCCTCCATGCCGAAGGTGCGGGCTTCGTCGGGCACGATCGGCACGACGCGATCACCTATCCCGGGATCCTTCACCAGCGTCGACAACAGGCGGACGAAGGCCATGGTGGTCGAGATCTCGCGGTGCGCGCTGCCCTTGATCTGCGCCGCGAAGGCATCGAGCGCCGGTACCGGCAACTGCTCGTCGGTGACGAAGCGGCTGGGCAGGCTGCCGCCCAGCGCCTCGCGGCGCTGGCGCATGTAGACCATCTCCGGGCTGTCGGGCGCCGGACGGTAATAGGGCACGGCCTCAAGTTCATCGTCGCGCAGCGGAATGCCGAAGCGCGTGCGGAATTTCTTCAGGCTCTCGAGATCCATCTTCTTGATGGAGTGCGTCTCGTTGGCCGCCTCCCCCGAGGAGCCCATGCCGTAGCCCTTGATGGTCTTGGCGAGGATCACCGTGGGCTGGCCCTTGTGGTGGAAGGCCTCGTGGTAGGCCGCGTAGACCTTGTAGGGATCGTGCCCGCCGCGGTTGAGGTACATGATGTCGTCGTCGGACAGGTCCTTCACCAGCTCGAGCGTCTCGGGATACTTGCCGAAGAAGTGCTCGCGCGTATAGGCGCCGCCATTGAACTTGTAGTTCTGGTACTCGCCGTCGCAGACCTCGTCCATGCGCTTCTGCAGCAGGCCGGACTCGTCGCGCGCGAACAGTGGATCCCACAGCCGGCCCCAGATCACCTTGATCACGTTCCAGCCGGCGCCGCGGAAGATGCCTTCCAGCTCCTGGATGATCTTGCCGTTGCCGCGCACCGGCCCGTCGAGACGCTGCAGGTTGCAGTTGACGACGAAAATGAGGTTGTCCAGCTGCTCGCGACCGGCAAGGCCGATCGCCCCCAGGGTCTCGGGCTCGTCGCATTCGCCGTCACCGAGGAAGGCCCAGACCTTGCGGTCGCCGTGATCGACCAGGCCGCGGTTCTGCTGGTAGCGCATCACGTGCGCCTGGTAGATCGCCTGGATCGGGCCGAGGCCCATCGACACCGTGGGGAACTGCCAGTAATCCGGCATCAGCCACGGGTGCGGGTACGACGACAGCCCGCGCCCGTCGACCTCGCGGCGGAAATTGTCGAGCTGCTCCTCGTTGAGCCTTCCCTCGAGATACGAGCGCGCGTACATCCCGGGCGCGCTGTGCCCCTGGAAGAACACCAGGTCGCCCGGCTTGCCGGGGCCGTTGCCGCGGAAAAAATAGTTGAAACCCACGTCGTAGAGCGTGGCGCTGGAGAGGAAGGTCGCGATGTGCCCGCCCAGGCCCTCGTCATCGTCGTTGGCGCGCATCACCATCGCGAGCGCATTCCAGCGGATCAGCGAACGGATGCGCCGATCGACGAACAGGTCGCCGGGCATGCGCTTCTCCGCCTCGGGCGGGATGGTGTTGCGATAACGCGTCGTGATCGCCGGCGGCAGGCGCACGCCGGCGCCGGTGGCGTGATCGGCGAGCCGCTTGAGCAGGTAAGCCGCGCGGCCCTTGCCGCGATTGCGCACCACGGCTTCCAGCGATTCCAGCCATTCGCCGGTTTCCGCGGAATCGATGTCCTCCTGCATGGCCACTCCTGTGCGTGGGCTGGCGGGGCAGCGCACTACCCCGGCCGTTTCGGATTGGCATCAGTTTAACCGCTCTGGCGCGCACCGGGACATGTGCAGCGCCGTATGCGTATACGCTAATAAATCAGCGTGGAGATGCCGCCGATTCCCCCACCCTCGCCTCCCGTTCGAAGCGGTAAAGCCCGGCACCCTCGCGCCACGCATCGCCGGGTGCGAGCGGGCGTCCCGGCAGCAGCGGGTCCTGCGCTTGCGCATGCGCCGTACCGCGACTGTGCAACAGCATCGCACGCCGCCCCTCGCCCGCGACATGCGCGCGGAAATACTGCACCCACTCGTCACGACCGATGCGCTCCGCCGCGGCCGCTACCCGTTCGCGATCGTCGAAACCATAGGCGCCGAGCATCGCATCCGCCCACAGCCGCTCGCTGCGCTCGCCCAGCGACTTAGGCGATTCACGCAGCCGGTCGACCAGCGCCTGGCGGTGACGCGCGAAGGAGGCCTCGTCCAGTGTCTGCGCCGCGGCGGCCTGGCGCTGCAGGAAACCCTCGAACTCCTGCGCCAGCACGCCGGGGGCGGCCACCGGCGATTGCACCGCGAACACCAGGCCGGGCACGCGGTGCAGCGGGTAGGACTGCGCGAAGGCCACGTAACCGAGCTGCCTCTCGGTGCGCAGTTCGTTGAAGAACGAGGCGCCCAGGATCTGCGCGGTGAGCGCCACGCGGGCGCGCTCTGCCTCGCTGCTCCCCGTGCCCTGCACGTACATCAGCAGCGCCGAGTCCGGATGATCGACGCTGATGCCGCGCACCAGCGCACCGGGGTCGAGTTGCACGACCTCGACCGGCGCCAGTGCATCCGGCGACTCGGCGCCGAGCGCCTCGTGCGCGAGGCGCGCGATCCCGCGCGCCTCGTCGGCGCTGAAGTTGCCGTGCACCAGGATCTCCAGCGTGCCCCTGGCGAAGAGATCGCGCACGAAGCGCTCCAGCTCGTCGGGACCAGCGGATTCCAGCGCCGCGCGCAGTTCCTCGTCGCGGTAGCTGCGCACCAGCATGCTCGCGCGCATCTCGTCGACCAGCTGCAGGAAGGGACGCCGCTTGGCGCTGTTGGCCCAGTCGCGCAGCATCTCGGTCTTGATGCCCTCGAAGCGATCGGGCGCGAAGCGGCCCCTGGGCAGGGTCTGCAGCACCTTGTCGAGCAGCACGCGCTGCTTGTCGTCGTAGCCGGCAATCTTCACCGTGAGTCCGCGCGCCCCCGACTCGACGCTGTACTGCAGTCCCGCGAGGCTTGCCGGGTAGGCATACTCGTTGAGCGTGTCGGTGACCAGCCGCGCCTGCAGCGCGGCGAGGGCCGCGTCGCGCGCGTTGTCGTTCGCCGCCGCAGAGAGCAGCTGCAGGTAGATCGCGGCCTTGGGCACCGGGTAGGCAGCGTCCTGCAGGTGCCACAGCCGATAGCCGGGCTCGTCGGCCAGCAGCGCGGGCCGCCCGGACTTGTCCTGCGGCGACTTCAGCGCCACGCGCTCGGGAATGAACTCGTTCGGCGCCGGCAGCGCGAGCCCGCCGTCCGCGGCGCCGGCCTGCCGCGCCAGTTCGCCGGCATCGAGCTTCTGCACGGCGTAGGGCGTGCCGAACCAGCGGCTCTCGCGGTCGGTCTGCACGTCACGGTGCGAGAGCGTGAGCAGCAGGTTGTCCGGACGCAGGTAACCCAGGTACTCGCGGATCAGCGCCGGCTCGTAATCGCGGAACAGGTACGGACCGCGCAGCGCCTCGGCGACCGGGTAGTCCTGCAGCGCGTTGGACAGGCCGATCACGGCGCCGGTCGGGCTGCCCTTCTCGCGGAAGCGGAACGCCAGGTCGCCGAGCCTGGTCTGCTCGCGAAAGCGCCATTCCTCGACGCCGCCCTCCTGCAATTGGCCGATGGCGCGAAACAGCAGCGCCACGATGTCGCGATAGTGCGCCACGCCCTCCGCGGTGAGCTGCAGGCTGAGCTGGAAGGCGTCCTCGCCGTAGAGGTCGAGTCCCGCGCCGGCGCTCAGGCTCTCGGCCCATCCGCGCGCCTTGAGCAGCGACAGCGCACTGCCCGGGCCCTCGTGGCCCAGCAGGTCACCGATGTATTCGAGCGGCTTCGCGGCGTAGTGGGCGCGTGCCGAGGGCAGCGGGAACAGCAGCGTCAGCTCGCGCTGCTCCTGCTCGGGGCGGATACGCACCTCGAGCGGCAGGGTGCCGGGAGCGAACATCGACGGCACTTGCGTCAGCTCGGCGGCCGAGCGGTCCGCGACGGCACCGAAACGCGTGTCGACCATGGCCTGCAGCTCGTCCAGCGATTCGCGCCCCAGCACCACGAGGGTCATCAGGTTCGCGGAATAGTGCGTCGCGTAGAACGCCAGCAGGTCCTCGCGGATGTCGCTCTCGCCTTCACCGAGCGTGCTCAGGTTGCCCACCGCGAGAGAGCCCAGCGGGTGCTCGGGGCGCACCAGTTCGCGCAGCACGTCGTACTCGCGCCGCGCATCGTCCTTGAGGCCGAGCTTGTATTCGGAGTCGACCGCGTTCATCTCGCGCTCGACGTACTCGCGGTTGAACAGCGGCGCCACGAAGAACTGCGCGAAACGGTCCAGCGCCGGCGTCAGGCTGCCGGGTTCGATATCGAAGAAGTAGTTCGTGTGATCGACCGAGGTGTAGGCGTTGTGCGAGCCGCCGTGCGCGCTGATGAATTCCTGGTACTCGCCGGGGTCGGGATACTTCGCCGTACCCAGGAACAACATGTGCTCCAGGAAGTGCGCGAGCCCCTGGCGCGTACGCGGGTCATTGCCGCTGCCGGCGCGCACGTGCAGGCTGGCGGCCGCCTTGTCGGTCTGCGGATCCGAGACCAGCAGCACGCGCATGCGATTCGGCAGTTCGAGGTAGCGGTATTCGCGGCTGTCCTGCTCGCCCCGGATCACCCCCGCCTCGCGCGGCGGCGTGCCCGCGCAGGCAGCAAGCAGCATGAACATCAACACCAGGGCAAGGGGCTTCGACACGCGAACTGCGGACATTGCGACTCCAGTAACAAGATTGCGGATATCTGCGTCAGACCACCGGGACGCCCGGCAGGTTCACTTTGCCGCTTCCGGCCCCGGCGGGCCGGCGTTCGAGCGGGGCCAGGCGCTCATCGTGGCCTTGACCAGGGTGGCGAGCGGGATGGCGAAAAAGGCCCCCCAGACGCCCCAGATCGAACCGAACACGAGCACCGCGAGGATGATCGCGATCGGGTGCAGGCTGTTGGCCTCGGAGAACAGCAGTGGCACCAGTACATTGCCGTCGAGGATCTGGATCACGAGGTAGGCGAGCATCAGGTAGCCGAACATGGGGCTCCAGCCCCACTGGAACCAGGCCACCACCGCCACCGGCACCGTCACCACGATCGCGCCCACGTAGGGGATCACCACCGACAGGCCGACCAGGAACCCCAGCAGCAGCGCATAGCTCAGGCCGAACAGCGCGAACGCGACGATCGACACGGCACCGACGACGAGTATCTCGATGCCCTTGCCACGCACGTAGTTCGCCAGTTGCTGGTCCATTTCGTGCCAGATCCGCGACATCCGCGGCCGGTCCTCGGGCAGCAGGTTCGCGCACCAGGCCAGGATCTGACGCCGGTCCTTGAGGAAGAAGAACACCAGCAGCGGCACGATGACCACGTAGATCGCCAGTCCGGCCACGCCCGGCAGGTACGCCAGCGAGAACGACAGCGCGGCCTGGCCCAGCCCCGCCATGTCGCGGCTGCCGCGCTCCACCATGTCGCGGATCTGCGCCTCGCCGATGAACTGCGGATAGGCATCACGCAGCTCCATGACCGCCTGGCGCAGCGGCTCGAGCATGCCGGGAAGCTCGGTGACAAAGCTGCGCAACTGGTTCCATACCAGCGGCAGCAGCACCAGGAAGAACGCGAGGAACACGCCGATGAAGAGGGCAAAGGCGAGCCCGAGAGCCAGGGCCTCGGGCAGGCCGAGGCGCGCCAGCCACCCGACGAGGCCCTGGATCATGAACGCCAGCACGGCGGCGGCGATCAGCGGTGCCAGCACGTCACCGAGCGTCGCGATCAGGAGCAATCCCAGCGCCAGCAGCAAGAGCAGGATCACCGCTTCTTCCTCGGCGAAATAGCGATCCATCCACTTGCGCACGGTATTGATCATGGCGTGCCGCTCAGTCGCCGCGCTTCTGCAACACGTACGTGTAGATGCCGTCCTCGCAGGAGCACTCCAGCAGTTGGTTGCCACTCTGCTCGCAGAACACGCGCAGGTCCCGTACCGACCCGGCGTCCGTGCTCAGCAGGCGCACGCGTTCCCCGGGCCCCATGCCGTTCAGCGCCTTCTTGGCCTTCAGCAACGGTAGCGGACAGGACATGCCGCGCGCGTCCACCTCGTACATCGATCACTCCTTTGCCCGTGCCGTCGCGCGTGCGACGGCGTGCTAGTATAGCCACCGGCATCGGCCCCCCCAAGGCGCGGCGGCGGCCACGGGGAATTATTTGCCGCCCGCGTGATCAAACGGGGCGTCATCGGACGCAGCATCACAGGACGTCGCCTCACGTGTATTCGCCCCTGCTCCGCGCGAGCTCGCCGTGTCGCGCCCTCATTGCAGCCGCCTGCGTCGTGCTTGCCGTGAACACCGCCGGTGCGCACGCCACGGACATCGAACTCCCCGCCCTCGGTGACGCTTCCTCGGCCGTGGTGTCGCCCTACGCCGAGCGCAAGCTCGGGGAAGCGTGGCTGCGCATGTTCCGCAGCCAGGTGCGCACCGTGTCGGATCCGCTGCTCTCGGATTACCTCGAGCATCTCGTGTTCGACCTCGCGGAGCACAGCCAGCTGAGCGATGCGCGGTTGAAACTCGTGGTGGTCGAGAATCCGACCATCAACGCCTTCGCGGTGCCCGGCGGCGTCATGGGCATCCACAACGGCCTGCTGCTCTACGCCCGGCACGAGGACGAAATGGCCTCGGTGATCGCGCACGAACTGGCCCACCTCAGCCAGCGCCACTTCGCGCGCGGTGTCGAGGAGGCGCGGGCCAACGCGGTGCCGAACATGCTCGCGCTGCTGGGGAGCCTCGTCATCGCCGCGACCGCGGGGGGCAACGCCGGCATGGCGGCAATCACGGCGACCCAGGCCGCCATCCAGCAACAGCAGCTGCGATTCAGCCGCGCTCACGAACGCGAGGCGGACCGCATCGGCATGCTGACGCTGGTGGAGGCGGGCTATGACGCCAATGGCATGCCGCGGATGTTCTCGCGCATGCTCGAATCACTGCGCTATGCGGGGCAGCGCCCGCCGGAATTCCTGCTGTCGCACCCGGTCACCGAGAGCCGCGTCGCCGACTCGCAGAACCGCGCGCGCAACTACGACGGGCAGGGGCGCGTCGACAGCGAGGATTTCGGGCTGATGCAGGCGCGCGTGCAGCTCGGCTTCGACGAGACGCCCGGCTTCGCGATCAAGCGCTTTCGCGCCGAGATAGAGAAGGATGGCGGCGCCTCGATCGGCAACATCTACGGGCTGGCGCTCGCACTGACCAGGGCCAACGAACTCGATGAAGCGCGCGCCACCCTGGCGCCTCTGCTGCGCAACCATCCGGGCAAGATCGCCTTCGTGATCGCCGCCGCGGACATCGATCTCGCCGCGGGAAAACCGCAGGCGGCGGCGCTGCGCCTGCGCGCGCTGCTGGACGTCAATCCGGGCAACCATCCGCTGACGATGGCCTACGCGAATGCGCTGCTGCGCAACGGCAGGCCGAAGGATGCACAACGCGTGCTGGTGGAGCACTCGAGGCGCAAGCCCGACGACCCGCAGGTGTGGTACGAACTGGCCGAGACGCACGGGCTCGCGGGGAGCATCATCGACGTGCACCGGGCACGCGCGGAGTACTTCATCCTCAACGGCGCGCTGGACCTCGCCGAGCGCCAGCTCGGCTACGCGCTCGATCTCGCCCGGAGCGATTTCCACACCACCGCCAGCGTGCAGGCGCGTATCGCGGACATCCGCGAGATGCGCGAGGAAATTAAACTGTAGGTCGGCATTCATGCCGACAGCTGCTCTCGGGGACTCTGCTGTCGCCATGAATGGCGACCCGCAACAGGGGCCAGCCTCGTCAGGCGTTGCCCTTCACGGCGAGCGCGCGCTCGCGCGAGAAATTCACCATGCGTTGCAGCGGCAGCAGGGCCCTGGCACCCAGCCCGGGATCGACGTGGACTTCATTCGTACCCTGCTCGAGGCAACTGAGCAGGTTCTGCAGTTCGTTCATCGCCATCCACGGGCAATGCGCGCAGCTGCGACAGGTCGCACCCTCGCCGGCAGTCGGCGCGATGATGAACTCCTTGTCGGGCACCTGCTGCTGCAGCTGGTAGAAGATGCCCTGGTCGGTCGCGACGATGAACTGCGGATTCGGCAGCCTGCGAGCGGCTTCTATGATCTGCGTGGTGCTGCCCACGGCGTCGGCCAGCGCGATCACGGGCTCGGGCGACTCCGGGTGCACGAGCACGGCGGCATCCGGATAGACCTTGCGCAGGTCCTCGATGCCCTTGGCCTTGAACTCCTCGTGCACGATGCAACTGCCCTCCCAGAGCAGCATGTCGGCGCCGGTCTGGCGCTGCACCCACGAGCCCAGGTACTTGTCCGGCGCCCACAGGATTTTCTCGCCGCGACCGCTCAGGTACTCGACCACGTCCAGCGCGATGCTGGACGTCACCACCCAGTCCGAGCGCGCCTTCACGGCAGCCGATGTGTTGGCATAGACCACGACCGTGCGATCAGGGTGCTGGTCGCAGAATTCGCCGAACAGGTCCGCCGGGCAACCCACGTCGAGCGAGCAGGTGGCCTCGAGCGTGGGCATCAGCACGCGTTTTTCCGGCGTGAGGATCTTCGCGGTCTCGCCCATGAAACGCACCCCGGCCACCACCAGGGTGGTGGCCGGGTGGTCATGGCCGAAGCGCGCCATCTGCAGCGAATCGGAAACGCAGCCTCCGGTCTCCTCGGCCAGCGCCTGCACCAGCGGCGAGGTGTAGTAGTGCGCCACCAGCACCGCGTCCTTCGCGCGCAGCTGCGCCGTGATGCGTACCTTGTAGTCGGCGATCTCGGCGTCGCTCAACTCGACCGGGTGCTTCGTGCGCAGGAACGCCTTCACCAGTTCGGCTTCGGCGGCCATGTGGCCAAGATGCATCGGATCGTTTGCGGTCATGCGGCTTTCCGCGCGAATGGTGGGGTAGCGGAGGTTGGCGCGATCATATCACAGCGACCGCGGCGGCCCGGGCGGCCTAGCTTGCCGCCGTGAGCCAGCCCGGCACGTGGCTCCAGGAGCGGCGCATCTCCTCGCGCAACGCCTCGAGATCGGGCTCGAACCTGGCAACCGTCTTCCAGAAGCGGGAGGAATGATTGAGTTCCACCGTGTGACAGAGTTCGTGAAGCAGCACGTGGCGGGCGAGATGCGGGGGCAGGAACAGCAACTGGTAGTTCAGGCTGATGTCGCCGGCCGCCGAGCAACTGCCCCAGCGATTGCGCTGGCCGCGAATCGATACAT
>JAGPES010000086.1 GCA_018057015.1 Pseudomonadales bacterium
AGTGGGCGATTCGTATGGCTGAGGCTCATTGCTAATCAGGTCCCGGCATGTTGCGCAGCCGCCACGCGCACCGTCGCATCGCCACAGCGCAGGAAGGGATTGGTCGCCAGTTCCAGCGCGATGGTCGACGGCACGGTCGGTTCGCCGCGTTCGCGAAGTGCTTCGGCGTCCTGCTGGCGGCGCAGCAAGTGCGCGTTGCGCGGCTCCACCTCGCGCGCGAAGCGCAAGTTGGACAGCGTGTATTCGTGCGCGCAGAAAACGCGAGTCGATGCCGGCAGCGCCGCGAGGCGCGCGAGCGAGGCATGCATCATGGGCGGATTGCCTTCGAATACGCGCCCGCAACCGCCGGCGAACAGCGTGTCGCCGCAGAACAGCAGCGGTGCCCCCGCACCGGGTGCGGCAAGGAAATAGGCGATGTGATCCAGCGTGTGACCCGGCACCGCGAGCACTTCGGCGGCATATCCCAGCACGCTGATGCTGTCGCCGTCATCGAGCGGGTGCGTGATGTCGCTGGCCGGCGAGCCGCGCGGGCCGTAAACCGGCACGTTGCCGCCGTGACGCCGCAATTCGGCTACGCCGCCCACGTGATCCGGATGATGGTGGGTGACGAGGATGCCGCCGAGCGACAGGCCACGCGACGCGAGCGCCGCGAGCACCGGCCCGGCATCACCGGGATCGACCACGAAGGCCGGGGCCGGACCTGCTTCGAGCAGCCAGATGTAGTTGTCGCTGAATGCCTTTACCGGATGCGCCTGGAGCATTGTCGGGGAGAAACTCCGTGACCGGGCGGTGCATGATATATTGCCGGGCCAAGATAGCCAACCCGCAGCGGCCCCTGCCGCGGTGAGCCAAGCGATTGATTAGGATGGCAAATCGACGATGCATCGATGATCCGGAGCAGCGCTGGCGCGCGCTGGCCGACTGGCTCGACGGCGACCTCGGCGCGCACGTGCTCGCAGCCGAGCGCGCCTTGCTCGAGACCAAGCTGCCCGGCCTGTACGGCTTTCACCTGATGCAACTGGGGATCAGCGACCGCGTGCGGCTCTATGACAGCAGCATGATCCGCCACAAGTTCACGCTGGGACGCTTTGCCGATGTCCCTGGCCCGAGTGCGTGCGCCGAGCCCGAACATCTGCCAATCGAGCCCGACAGCGTCGATGTCGCGCTGCTGCACCACGTGCTGGAGTACAGCGCACAGCCGCACCAGCTGCTGCGGGAGGCGGCGCGCGTGGTGGTGCCGCACGGTCACCTGCTGATCGTGGGATTCAACCCATGGAGCCTGTTCGGCCTGCGCGCCGCGGCGACGCGGCGCTTCGGCCACCCGGTGTGGGGCGGGGCGGCGCTTGCACCCCGACGCGTGAAGGATTGGTTGGCGCTGCTGGATTTCGCGGTCGACGACGTGCACTGCGGCTTCCACTCGCTACCGATAGACCACGCCGCCACGCTCTCGCGCCTGTCGCGCATCGACCATGCCGCGGCGCGCTGGTCGCTGCCATGCGGCGGCGTTTACCTTATCCACGCGCGCAAGCACCAGAGCCCGCTCATCCCGGTGAAGCCCTTGCTCGGCCGCAAGCGCCCGCGCCTCGGCGCGGTACCGCTCGCCACCCCGAGCGCGCGCGACACCACGATCCACTGATCCCGGAGCCGCATGAAACACGTCGAGATATTCACCGACGGCGCCTGCCGCGGCAACCCGGGGCGGGGCGGCTGGGGTGCACTGCTGCGCTACGCCGGCACGGAGCGCGAACTGCACGGCGCGGAGCCGTACACCACCAACAACCGCATGGAGCTCACCGCCGCGATCCGCGCGCTCGCTGCGCTGCGCGAGCCCTGCCGCATCGATCTCTACACCGATTCGCAGTACGTGCGCAGCGGCATCACCGAGTGGATGAAGAACTGGAAGAAGCGCGGCTGGCGGACCGCGGATCGCCAGCCCGTGAAGAATGCCGACCTGTGGCAAGCGCTCGACGAGCAGGCCGCGCGTCATGCCGTGCAATGGCACTGGGTCCGGGGGCACAGCGGACACCCCGGGAACGAGCGTGCCGACGCACTGGCCAATCGCGGCATCGACGAGCTTGCAGAGCGCCTCGCAGCGGAGGGCGGCTGATGCGCCAGATCGTGCTGGATACCGAAACCACAGGCCTCGAGTACTCGCAGGGCCACCGCATCATCGAGATCGGGGGCGTTGAGCTGCTCGATCGCCGTCTGACCGGTAGGCATTTTCACCGCTACATCAATCCGGGGCGGCCGGTGGACGAAGGCGCGTTCGAGGTACACGGCATCAGCGACGAGTTCCTGGCCGACAAGCCTCCGTTCGCGCAGATCGTCGACGAATTCCTCGCGTTCATCGGCGGTGCCGAACTCGTGATCCACAACGCCCCCTTCGACCTGGGTTTCCTCGACAACGAGCTCGCGCTCCTCGGCCCCGGCTACGGCCGCATGGCCGATCACTGCACCCACACCGACACGCTGGCACTGGCTCGCGCGCGCCATCCCGGACAGAAGAACAACCTCGACGCGCTGTGCAAGCGCTACTTCGTGGACAACTCGCAGCGCGATTTGCACGGCGCGCTGCTCGACGCGGAAATCCTCGCCGACGTTTACCTGCACATGACCGGCGGGCAAACCGCGCTGGCGCTGGGCGGCGACAGCGACAGCACGGCCCAGGGCTTCTCGGGCGATATCCAGGTGATGCGCCTGCCTGCCGCGCGGGCGCGGCTGCGCGTGCTGAAACCCTCGGCGCAAGAGCTCGAGAGCCACCGCCAGCGACTCACCGCCATCCAGAGGGCGAGCGGCGGCAAGTGTCTCTGGAGCGCCGAGCTGTCTCCTGGCGCGCCCGATCGCGCAGAATAATCAGCGTCTATACTGAGCCGGTGCCGCCGGCGGAGCTGCTGTGCGCGCAGAACCCCTGAGAGGTGACCGGGTGTCCGTCAAGCCAGCGCATAATCCTGCCTCGCTCAATATAGTGCGACCGGAACTGTCGCGCCTGTTGCGGCAGGCGCAGGCAGATTTCGCGCTCGCGATCCAGCCGGGAAGCGACGGACAAGGCCTCGACGCCTGCGCCCGGGCGTTGCAGCAGGCCGACGGCGTGCTGCGGTTGCTGGAGCTGGCGGACGCCGCCTGGCTGGCGCGCGAGATCGCTGCGGTTGTCGCCGCCCTGCCCGCGGACGATGCCGCGGCGCCCGATACCGTCGCGCGCGCATTGCAGGTCCTGGCGCGTTATCCCGATTACCTGGCGGGCCGGGAGCGCGCCGTGCCGGAGCTGCTGCTCGAGGACATCAACGCCATGCGCGCGCTGCGGTCGCTGCCGGCGCTGTCCGGGACTTTTTTCCAGCCCGAATGCGCCGAAGCGACGTGCCGATGCCCGGTGCAGCCCGCCGCCGGAGCGGGACCGGCCGACGACGGCCTGGTGCGCCGCCTGCGCCATCTCTACCAGGTGGGTTTGCTCGGCGTCATCCGCGGGCACACCGACCCTGTCCACCTGCGGCTGATGCAGCGCGCGGTCGAGCGCATGCTGGGCCTCACGGGCGGCGGTGCCGCGGGCGAATACTGGTGGCTGCTGGGCGCAGTGCTCGAAGGCTTCTGCGGTGGTTCGCTGCTCCGGGGGCGCGAACGCCTGCGGGCGCTCAGCCGCGGCGATGCCATGTTTCGCGATTACCTGCGGCATCGGGCCCTGCGCGACGAACTGCTGTCGCCTGAGTTGCGCGAAGAGATGCTCGGGCTGGTGGCCCGCGCCGGCGATGGCGTGCTCGCGCGGGAAATACGCGCACGGGCGGGCATCACCGCGGCGATGCTCCCGGACTCGCAGCTCGCGGAGGAACGCGCACGCCTGCTCGGTGTCTCGAGCGAGGCTGTCGGGGCAATGGTCGCGGCGATCGAGGCGGAGTTCCGCACCACGCGCGAGGAGCTCGAGCAACTGGCCACGCAGGGCCAGGTGAACGCCGCGGCGCTCGGTGGCGTGGGCGATGCGCTTGCCCGCGTGCAGCAGCGGCTGGATGCCGGCGGGCTGCCCGGCGCTGCGGCCCTGCTCGCACGGGAGGTGGAGAGACTCGACATCGCGCGCACCGATGGCGTGGTGCTCGGCCGGGACGAGCTGCTCGACCTCGCCGATGCCATCGTGCAGACCGAAGCATCGCTGGGCGCGTTCGCGCGCAGCCAGGGTGGCGTCGGCGCGCACCGCAGCGCCCCCGCCACCGCGGCACCCGCGGCGGCGCGCGATATCGCCGACGAGGCGCGGCTGATGCTGCTGCGCAGCGCGCGCGACTGCCTGGACGCGGTAAAACGCGACGTGAACGCCTATGTCGACAGTCGCTACGACGTACAGACGCTGGCGGGCTCCACCGGGCAGCTGAACGCGGTGCGCGGTGCGTTGCTGATCCTCGAGCACCGGCGCGCGGCGGCAATCGCCGCCGGCCTGATCGAGGTCCTGGGCCTTGCCGGTCCCGAGGATGCAGCCGGTATGCACGAAAGCATCGCGCAAGTGCTCGCCGACGTGCTGATCTGTCTCGAGTACTACCTGGCGGCGCTGGAGAACGGCGAGACGCCCGATCCGGGCATGGTCGCGCTCGCCGAGCAGAGCCTCGCGCAGCTGCAAACAGCCTGAGCAGCGCGCGGGCACACCCGGTCGCCGGCGATCGTCGCCGGCAGATATGGTAGGCTCGCGCACCCGCCAGCGACCGGAGACCAAGGGTGTGTGGGATTTTCTAGCGCAGTATGGTTTGTTTCTCGCCAAGGCGGTGACCGTGGTGATCGCGGTGGTGTTCGCCGCGCTCGGCATCGTGGCGGCCGCCAGCCGCGCGCGTGGCGGCACCAGTGGCGCGGAAGGCCACATCGAGGTGCGCAAGCTGAACGACCGCTTCGAAAGCATGCGCGACGCGCTGCGAGCCGCCACACTCGAGAGCAAGGAGTTCAGGAAACTGCGCAAGGCCGACCGCAAGGCGGAAAAGGCGCGTCACAAGTCCCGGCCCGCCACGCCCGACGAGGACAGCGCGGCGCCGCGGCGCGTGTATGTCCTCGCTTTCCATGGTGACATCCGCGCACAGGCGGTGCAGAACCTGCGCGAGGAGATCAGCGCGGTGCTGACGCTCGCCGAGCCCGCGGACCGGGTGGTCCTGCGGCTCGAGAGCGGCGGGGGCATGGTGCATTCCTACGGGCTCGCCGCGGCGCAGCTGGCGCGCATCCGCGAACGGGGAATTCCGCTCACGGTATGCGTCGACAAGGTTGCCGCCAGCGGCGGCTACCTCATGGCCTGCGTGGCAGACCGCGTGGTCGCGGCCCCGTTCGCAATGCTGGGCAGCATAGGGGTGGTCGCGCAGATACCCAACTTCCACCGGCTGTTGCAGAAGCACGACATCGATTACGAGATGGTCACGGCCGGGCAGTACAAGCGCACCCTGACGGTGTTCGGACCCAACACCGACGCCGCGCGGGAGAAATTCACCGAGGAGCTCGAGGACACGCACGAGCTGTTCAAGGAATTCGTCTCGCGTTACCGGCCGGCGCTCGACATGCAGACGGTCGCGACGGGCGAAGCCTGGTTCGGCGAGCGTGCGCTCGCACTCGGGCTCGTCGATGGGCTCGGCACCAGTGATGCGTTGCTGCAGGAGGCCGCGCGCGCGTCGGACGTTCTCGAGATCCGCTGCGTCGAGCGCAAGGGACTGGGCCAGCGCCTCGGTCTGACGATCGAGGGAGCCGTGGAGCGCGGCGTCGCACGAGCTGTCGAGCGCCTCGACGCACGCGGCAACTGGCTGCGCTGAACGCGCGCGTCGCCCTCAACGGCAGCCGTGCGCGACCCTTGCGCGCAGATCGCGCAGCCGCGCGCGAAGGCGGTTGCCCTGCGCAGCGGTGTGCCCGCGGCGCATCTGCTGTTGCACGGTCTGGATCTGCTGCTCCCAGCGCGCGCAGTTTTCTGCCGCGCGCGAGGTGGGCGGGCAGGCACAAACGACGAGGATCAGGACGATGGCGGTGCATATCCGTTGCATGAGACTTCCCTCCCTGGAAAGCTGCGTTCATCAAAGCGCGCGCCCGGTGGTGTTGTCAAGCGCGACTCGCACGCGCGGAGACGCGCGATGAGTCGGCAGTGATCGGCGCAGGAATGCAAGCCGTGACAGGAAGCGTGGATATCGCAGGCATCGTGCTCGCGGGGGGGCGCGGCCGGCGTCTGGGGCAGGGGGAAAAGTGCCTGCGCCGGCTTGGCGCGCGCAGCCTGCTGGAGCACGCCGTTGCGCGTGCCACGCCGCAGACCACGACGCTCCTGCTCAGCTTCAACGGCGATGTGCGCAGCCTGCCGGCGTGCGGTCTGCCCGTGATTGCCGATACGGTGCCCGGGTTCGCCGGGCCGCTGGCGGGCGTGCTGGCGGGGCTCGAATACCTGCAGGCTCACCGGCGCGGAGCACGCTGGCTCGCAAGCTTCGCCTGCGATTGCCCGTGGTTTCCCCGCGACCTGGTGCAGCGGCTTCAGCATCAGGCAGACAGCGACCGGAGCGAAGTCGCCGTCGCGCGCTCCGCGGGGCGGCTGCATCCGGTGTTCGCACTGTGGTCCTGCGACCTGGCCGGGCCCCTGCACGATGCGCTCACGCGGCAACAGATACGCGGTGCGGGCGAATTCCTGCGCATGCGGCGCCATGTCGCGGTGGATTGGCCGGCGACACCCTTCGACCCGTTCTTCAACATCAATACACCCGCGGAGCTCGCGCTGGCCGAAGCCCGGCTCGCGAACGGGGAGGGGGATAGCGCATGAGCGCACCGGCGACACCTGCCGGTTCGCGAGAATGGGCACCAGGCGAGGAGATGTTCCATGACGATGAAGAACACGATCAGGGCCGCAGCCGCGGTACTGCTCGGAGCGCTCAGCACCGGCTGCGAACCCGAGGTGGGCAGCAGACGCTGGTGCGAAGAGCTGGCAGAAAAACCCAAGACCGGCTGGAGCCTCGGCGAGGCCACGGACTACGCCAAGCATTGCCTGCTGGAGGCGACCGAGGTCGGCGGCGAACGCTGGTGCCGCAGGCTGGCCGACAAGCCCAAAGGCGAGTGGAGCGCGGACGAGGCGGCGAGCTACGCGAAACACTGCCTGATCAGGGAAGCCGGCAAACCCGATTAACCGCGCGAGGCCACGCGGCTGTGCGAGGTGGCCGCGATGGCGCTACCTGCAGTAGACTCCCGCGCTGTTTTTTCCACCCACACGTCGAGGTATGCGATGGGCCCATTGACCGGAAAGAAGATAATCGAAATCGCGGGCATCGGCCCCGGACCGTTCGCCGCGATGATGCTGGCCGACATGGGCGCCGAGGTGATCCGGGTGTCGCGTCCCTCCGGCACCATGCTCAGCATGGCGCAGAATGAGAAGCTCGATTTCGCCAACCGCGGCAAGCGTTGCATCGCGCTGAACCTGAAGGATCCGCATGCGGCGGACGTGGTGTTGCGGCTCGTCGAGTCCGCCGACGCAATCCTCGAGGGCTATCGCCCCGGCGTGATGGAGAAGCTGGGGCTCGGCCCCGAGGTCTGCCTCGCGCGCAATCCGCGCATCGTGTTTGGACGCATGACCGGCTGGGGCCAGGACGGCCCGCTCGGCACCGCTGCCGGGCACGACCTGAATTACATCGCGCTCACCGGTGCACTGCACGCGATCGGCGAGAAGGGCCAGAAGCCCGTGGTGCCGCTCAACCTGATCGGTGATTTCGGTGGCGGCGGCATGCTGCTGGCGTTCGGCGTGGTATGCGCGATGCTGGAGGCGCAGTCCTCGGGCCAGGGGCAGGTGGTTGACGCGGCCATGGTCGATGGCGCATCGACGCTGATGACCATGATGTACGGGGCGTTCCAGTCGGGCTTCTGGCACAACACCCGCGGCAGCAACATGCTCGACGGCGGTGCGCATTTCTACGGTGTCTACGCAACGGCCGACGGCAAGTACGTCTCGATCGGCTCGATCGAGCCGCAGTTCTATGCGCTGCTGCTCGAGAAGCTCGGGCTGGCTGGCGAGGAACTGCCGCACCAGCACGACTCGCGCCACTGGGACGCGCTGAAGGAACGCTTCGCCGCCATCTTCCGCAGCCGCACGCGTGACGAATGGTGCCGCATCATGGAGGGCACCGATATCTGTTTCGCGCCCGTGCTCGCCTTCGACGAGATCACCAGCCATCGGCACATCAGGGCGCGCGGAACCTTCATCGAGGACGACGGTGTATGGCAGCCCGCGCCTGCGCCACGGTTCAGCCGCAGCGCGCCCGATCGGCCCGCGCCCGCCGTGGCCATCGGCGCCGACACCGATGCGCTGCTGGCCGAGGCAGGCTTCAGCGCCGAGCAGATCGCCCGGATGCGCGCCGCGGGCACGGTGGCCTGATGCCACCGCTCGATCGCCGCGGCTTCCTCGCCGCAGCCAGTGTCGCCGCGGCGATCGGCGTCAGCGGCTGCGCCTCGACGAAAGACCACCGCGGCACCGAGCGCTTCGTGCACGGGGTGGCCAGTGGCGATCCGGGGCCGGATCGGGTGGTGATCTGGACGCGTCTCGACGGCGCCACGGGAGCCGAGGCGCTCGAGTGGCTGGTCGCGCGCGAGCCGGGCTTGCGCCGCGTCGTGCGGCGCGGGCGCGTTGTCGCCGACCCATCAAATGACTTCTGTTGCAAGATCGATGTCGACAGGCTGGAGCCCGGCACCACCTACTTCTACGCGTTTCGCATCCGCGACCAGTGCTCGGCGGTGGGACGCACGCGCACGCTTGCGCGCCAAGGCGTCGAGAACCTGCGCTTCGCGGTGGCCGCGTGCGCGAACTACCAGCAGGGAAGCTTCGCGGCGTACGACCACATCGCCGGCCTCGAGTCGCTCGACGCCGTCCTGCACCTCGGCGACTACATCTACGAGTACGGCGACCAGAGCGCGGGACGCCTGCCAATCGATCCGCCGCACGAAATCCTGACACTCGCCGATTACCGTCGTCGCTACGCCTTCTATCGCCGCGATCCTGCGCTGCAGGCCTGCCACCGCGAACATCCGTTCATCGCGGTATGGGACGACCACGAAAGCGCCAACAATGCCTGGCGCGACGGCGCGGGCAACCACGACCCGGCGCGCGAAGGGGCATGGTCGGAGCGTCGCGCCGCCGCGATACAGGCTTGGCGCGAGTGGATGCCGGTGCGAGATGCGGCATCCCGGTCGCCTATCCATCGCAGCTTCCGTTTCGGCGATCTTGCCGACCTGGTGATGCTCGACACGCGGCTCGAGGGAAGGGAGCAGCCGCTGGCATCGCCGCGGGACATCGCGGCGAATCCCGGGCGCGAGTTGCTGGGCTCCGCGCAGGAAACCTGGCTGCTTGACGAGCTGGATGCCTCGCAGGCCCGCGGCACGCGCTGGCGCCTGCTGGGACAGCAGGTCGTGTTCGCGCCGCTAGGCAACTTCAATCCCGACCAGTGGGACGGCTATCCGCAGGCGCGTCGGCGCATCCTCGAGCATATGCGCCGCGCCGGGATCGACAACGTGGTAATCCTGACCGGGGACATCCACAGTTCGTGGGCGCTCGACGTCGCGATCGATCCCTACGATCCGGCACGCTACGATCGGCAATCTGGGCGAGGCGCGCAGGCGGTGGAATTCGTGACCCCGGGGATCGCCTCGGAACCGCTCGGGAACTACCTGGCGCGGCGCGACCCGGACGCCCACGCGCGCATGGTCGAAGCCATTCCCGGGCAACCGCACCTGCGCTTCGCGGACCACGCGAACCGCGGCTTCGTCAGCCTTGAGGTGAACGTGGAGCGGGTCGAGGCCAGCTGGCATTTCGTGGCCGCGCCGACCGATCCGCACAGCCGCGTCGAACGGGCGCACCGCGAGACGGTGCGCGCGGGGGAAAATCACCTGAGCCGGGCAGATGAAACCCGCTAGTGTGGAGGGTAGGGGGAAGACCCCCGCCGCCTGCACCCTCTACTTGCCGATCATGCCGCGGATGGAAGCGGGCAGGTCGGCAGGGATCAGCACCAGCTTGCTGTT
>JAGPES010000087.1 GCA_018057015.1 Pseudomonadales bacterium
CGCCCACGAGGTAGGGTTGCACCTTGTAGCCGCCGTTGGCGAGGATCGCGTAGGCCGACACCAGGCTGAGCGGCGTCAGGCTCGGCGTGCCGAGTGCGAGCGAGAGGTTCGGGCTCAGGTCGGCGCGCTCGAAACCGAGGCGGGTCAGGTAATCGACGGCCTTGCCCACGCCCAGTTGCTGCAGCAGCCGGATCGAGACCAGGTTGCGCGAGTTCACCAGCGCGGTGCGCAGGCTGGTGGGTCCGTAGAACTTGCCGCTGTCGTTCTCGGGGCGCCAGACCTTCTCCAGTCCGGGGTCGTGGAACACGATCGGGGCGTCGTTGATCACCGATGCCGGCGTGAAGCCGTGCTCCATCGCTGCCGCGTAGATAAAAGGCTTGATGTTGGAACCCGGCTGGCGCCGCGCCTGCGCGATGCGGTTGAACTTGCTGAAGCTGAAGTCGAGCCCGCCGACCAGCGCGCGGATCGCGCCGTCCGTGGCGTCCAGCGATACCAGCGCCGCCTGCGCGGCCGGCAGCTGGCTGAGCCGCCAACCCGCTTCGTCGGCGGTGATCCGGACCACGTCGCCGGGCGCCACCAGCTCGGCGGCGGCCCTGGGCGAGGGGCCGCGGTAGTCGGGGCTCATGTAGCGCCGCGCGGAGGAGAGTCCACGCTCCCAGCCGATGCGCACCGATTCGCCCCTGGTGAGCAGGTCGATGTCGCGCTCGCCGACGCGCGTGACCACCGCGGGCTCGAGCCCCGCCACCGTCGGGATGCGCGCCAGCCCGGGCAGCCACTGCGCGGGCGTGGAGCCCTCGAGCCGCGCCTCCGGGCCGCGGAAACCGTGGCGCGCGTCGTAGGCGAGCAGTCCGCGTTCCACGGCGCGCTGCGCTTCCCGCTGCAGGTGGCCGTCGATGGTGGTGTGCACGATGTAGCCGTCGACATAGGCCGCGTGGCCGTGGCGGGCGATCATCTCGGCGCGCGCCATTTCCGCGGCGTACTCGGCATGCAGCTCGATGCGCGAGCCGTGGTAGCGCGCCGCGACCGGTGCCGCGAGCGCGGCGTCGTGCGCGCTGCGATCGATGTAGCCGAGCTCCAGCATCCGCCCGAGGATCCAGTCGCGCCGCGCGCGGGCGCCCTCGGGATTGTCCAGCGGGTTCAGCGCCGAGGGGGCCTTGGGCAGCCCGGCGATCAGCGCCGCCTCGTCCAGCGAGAGCTGTTCGATCGGGCGCCCGTAGTAGACCTGCGCGGCGGCCTCGATGCCGTAGGCGCGGTAGCCGAGGAAGATCTTGTTGAGATACAGCTCGAGGATCTGCTGCTTGTCGAGCTCGCGCTCGATCTGCAGCGCGAGCAGGATCTCGTTGAACTTGCGCACGAAGGTCTGGTCGCGGCTGAGGAAGTAGTTGCGCGCGACCTGCATCGTGATCGTGCTGCCCCCCGACTGGATGCTGCGCGTGGTCGCGAGCTCCCACGCCGCACGGCTCAGCCCGCCGAAATCGACGCCGTGGTGGCGCAGGAAACGGTCGTCCTCGGCGGCGAGCACCGCGTGGATGAGCACCTGCGGGATCTGTTCGAAGCGCACCGGCGTGCAGCGCATCTCGCCGAACTCGCCCATCAGCAGCCCGTCGCGGCTGTAGACGCGCAGCGGCTCCTGGAACCTGACGTCCCGCAGCACCTCGACCGACGGCAGCCGCGGGCCCAGATACAGCAGCGCGCCTGTGACGGCGATCACTCCTGCGGCAATCGGCAGCAGCGCCAGCCGGCAGAGGCGCCAGCTCCAGACTAGAATCCAGTGCATCGGTTTTGGTGACTCAAAAGGCCCGGAACAGCGGGAAAAAAGGCTTGCAAACGATTATAAACATTTTCTTTTCTTATTATGGATTTGAACTACGCTTAAGCTTGCCTCGCTTCCAGCGATGCGCCACGAGGCCAGAAAGGCTACCGGATTCACCAGGAAAAACAACGTGATAGGGCTATTCAAACGGAAGACGCCACCGGTTCTGGGGATCGATATCAGCTCGACCTCCGTGAAACTCCTGGAGCTCAGTCGCACCGGCGATCGCTACACCGTGGAGAGCTACGCGGTGCAGCCGATGCCGCCCAATTCGGTGGTGGAAAAGAACATCGCCGAGGTCGACGCGGTCGCCCAGTGCCTCAAGGACGTGGTGATCAAGGGCAAGACCAAGACCCGGGATGTCGCCGTCGCCGTCGCCGGCTCGGCGGTCATCACCAAGATCATCGAGATGGCGCAGGGGCTCTCCGACGACGCGATGGAAGCGCAGATCAGCGTCGAGGCGGACCAGTACATTCCCTATCCGCTCGACGAGGTCGCCATCGACTTCGAGGTCCAGGGCGCGTCCGAGCGCGGACAGGGACAGGTCGAGGTGCTGCTGGCCGCCTGCCGGCGCGAGAACGTGGACACGCGGGTCGAGGTCATCGAGGCCGCCGACCTGGTGCCGCGCGTGGTGGATGTCGAGATCTACGCGATGGAGCGCGCCTTCGGGCTGGTCGAGGGCCAGCTGGGCCTGGACGAGGATTACACCGTCGCGATCGTCGACATCGGCTCGACCATGACCACGCTCAGCGTGCTGAGCGGCGGGCACACGATCTACACCCGTGAACAGCTCTTCGGCGGCAAGCAGCTCACCGAGGAGATCCAGCGCCGCTACGGACTGAGCGTGCAGGAGGCGGGGCTCGCGAAGAAGGAAGGCGGGTTGCCGGCGGACTACGAACAGGAGGTGCTGGAGCCGTTCCGCGAAGCCGTGATCCAGCAGGTCACCCGCTCGTTGCAGTTCTTCTTCTCCTCGACGCAGTACAACGACGTGGACCACGTCGTGCTGGCGGGCGGGGTCGCGGCGCTGACCGGACTGGCGCAGGCGGTGGAGGACAAGCTCGGCACACCCACCACGGTCGCCAACCCGTTCCGGGGCATGGGCGTGTCCTCGCGCGTGAACTCCGCGGCGCTGGCCAATGACGCACCGGCGCTGATGATTGCCTGTGGCCTCGCGATGAGGAGCTTCGACTGATGGCAAAAATCAACCTGTTACCGTGGCGCGAGCAGCGGCGCGAGCAGCAGCGCAAGGAGTTCCTGGCCGTCCTGGGCGGCGTGGCGGCCGCCGGCGTGCTGGTGGCGCTGATCGGCCACCTGCTCGTCAGCGGGCAGATCGATCACCAGAACGAGCGCAACCAGTACCTCAAGACGCACATCTCCGCGCTCGACAAGCAGGTGGCCGAGATCAAGGAACTGCAGACGCGGCGCAACCAGCTGATCGATCGCATGAAGGTCATCCAGGACCTGCAGGGCACGCGTCCGCTGATCGTGCGCATCTTCGACGAGATCGTGCGCACGCTGCCTGACGGCGTGTACTTCCGCGGCCTGGAGCGCACCGCGCAGCAGATCACGATCCGCGGCACGGCGGAGTCCAACAACCGCGTCTCCAGCCTGATGCGCCGGCTCGATGCCTCGGAATGGTTCTCGGAACCGACGCTGAAGGGCGTGAAGGCCAATCCCGGCTTCGGCGAGCAGGCCAACGATTTCGATCTGACCGTGAAGGTGAGCATGCCGGGCGTGACCGGGGAAGACGGCCAGGACGGGGCGGGGGAATAAGGTATGGCACTGGCGGATTCACTGAAGTCGCTGCGCGAGGTCAATCTCTCGGATCTCACGCTGGACAACCTCGGTTCCTGGCCGATGGCGGTCAAGGTCGTGGTGTGGGTGCTGGTCTTCGGGCTGGTGTGTTTCCTCGGCTGGAACTACCACCTGAAGGGGCTGCGCGAGCAGCTCCTGGCCGTGCGCACGGCGGAAACGCAGCTGCGCGAGGAATACCGGCTGAAGGCCTTCCAGGTGGCGAACCTGGATGCGCTCAAGGCGCAGCTGGCCGAGATGGAGGAGCAGTTCGGCGCGCTGCTCTCGCAGCTGCCCAAGGACACCGAGGTGCCGGGGCTGCTCGAGGACATCACCGAGAAGGGCACCGACGCGGGCCTCGCGTTCGACAGCATCGCGCTCGAGGGCGAGCGGGCCGCGGAGTTCTACGTCGAGCTGCCGATCAACATCAACGTCAAGGGCGGCTACCACGACCTCGGCGGGTTCGCCAGCGGTGTGGCGGGGCTGCCGCGCATCGTGACCCTGCACGATTTCGCGATCACTCCCGGCGGCAACTCCGGCGAGCTGAGCATGCGGATCCAGGCCAAAACGTACCGATACAAGGGCGAACAATGATGGGCGCCAAGAGAACAGCAAGCCTCGTTTTCTGTGCCGCCCTGCTGGGCGGCTGCGGCGGCGATTTCGCGGACATCGACGCGTACATGGCCGAGGTCAAGGCGCGGCCGGTCGGCGCCATAGAGCCGATCCCGACGTTCAAGCCGTACCAGTCGTTCACCTATTCCGCGCAGTCCATGCGCCCCCCCTTCGACATTCCCCTGAGCGCCAAGGAAGCGGCGGTGCAGGTGGGCAAGACCGTCAAGCCCGACCTGCTGCGCGCGCGCGAGTTCCTCGAGCGCTTCAACATCGAAGGCCTGCAGATGGTGGGAACGCTGACCCAGAAGGGAACGCTGTGGGCGCTGATCAAGGACGAGGAGAGCGGCGTGCACCGGGTCCGGATAGGCAACTATCTCGGCAAGAATCACGGCAGGATCGTCGCGGCCGCCGAGACGGAAATCTCCGTCGTGGAGATCGTGCCCAATGGTGTCGGCGGGTGGATCGAGCGCCCCCGGACGATCAAGCTGACAGAACAGTAGAGCGCGGAGACAGTATGGACAGCGTAACCAAGAAATCGCGTCACCTTCCCGGTCCGGCACGCAGGTCGTGGCGGTCGGTCCTCGCGGCGGCGTTCGCCGTGCTGCTGCCGGCGCTCTCCGCGTTCGCCGCGCCCGTCTCGATGACGGACATCGGCTTCAACGCGCTGCCGGGCGACAAGTTCGAGATCCGCATGAAGTTCGACGGCACGCCGCCGTCGCCGCACTCCTACACCATCGACAAGCCGGCGCGCATCGCGCTGGACCTGCCCGGCGTGTCGAGCGCGCTCGCGCAGAAGAAGCACACGCTGGCCTTCGACAACGCGCAGAGCGTCGTGGTCGTCGAATCGGGCGGCCGCACGCGGGTGATCGTCAACCTGGTCGAGGTGGCGCCGTACCAGGCGACCGTGGAGGGCAACGAGCTGGTGGTCAGCGTCGGTTCGGGCGCTACCGGGCAGTACCTGACGGATGCCGGCGGCAGCGTCGGCGCGACAGTGGGCGCCGCCTCGCGTGCCGGCGTGCACTCTGGCATCAGGGACTTCAACTTCCGCCGCGGCAGCAACGGCGAGGGTCGCGTGGAACTGCAGCTGGCCGATCCCAAGGCGGACGTGGACGTGCGCCTGGAGGGCAACATGATCAAGGTGTCGTTCTTCGACACCACCGTGCCGGCGGAACTGCAGCGCCGCTACGACGTGATCGATTTCGCCACGCCGGTGGAAATGATCGACGTGAGCCAGTCCGGCTCGCAGGCGAGCGTGGGCATCAAGGTCACCGGCGAGTACGATTACCTCGCCTACCAGGCCGACACCACCTACGTGGTGGCGGTGAAGCCGCTGACCCGCCAGGAGGCCGAGGCCAAGAAGAAGGAGTTCGAGTTCACCGGCGAGAAGCTGTCGCTCAACTTCCAGGACATCGAGGTGCGCGCGGTACTGCAGCTGATCGCGGACTTCACCGACCTCAATCTCGTCGCCAGCGACACCGTCACCGGGCGCATCACGCTGCGCCTGCAGAACGTGCCCTGGGATCACGCGCTCGACCTGATCCTCAAGGCCAAGGGCCTGGACAAGCGCCAGGTCGGCAACGTGCTGATGGTCGCCCCGGCCGCGGAGATCGCCGAGCGCGAGCGCCAGGAGATCGAGACCAATCGCCAGCTCGAGGAACTGGCGCCGCTGCAGACCGAGTTCATCAAGATCAAGTACGCCAGCGCGCAGGACCTGTTCAAGATGTTCGGCAACCGCGGCAGCGCCAACGTCGCCACGGGCGCCGCGCAGTCGGGCGGGGACGCGAACCGCAACCAGCGCGAGGCGAGCATCCTGTCGCCGCGCGGCCAGGTCATTGTCGACGAACGCACCAACTCGCTGATGGTCACCGAGACCGCCGAGAAGCTCGAGGAGCTGCGCCGCCTGATCAAGCTGATCGACGTGCCGATCCGCCAGGTGCTGATCGAGGCGCGCATCGTGATCGCCTCCACCGACTTCTCGCAGCAGATCGGCGTGCAGTGGGGTGGTGCCGGAAAAGACGAGGACGGCAACAAGATCTGGAGCATTGGCGGCAGCCAGAACACGATCGCGGAGGTCAACAACGGAGAAGATATCACCTTCCCCGACGCGCTCGCGGTCGACCTCGGCGTCGTAGGCCAGGGCACCAGTTCGGTCGCCATCGGCTTCACCTCGAACGACCTGTTGCTGAACGCCGAGCTCTCCGCCCTCGAGGCCTCCGGCAACGGCGAGATCGTGTCGCAGCCGAAGGTGATCACCGGCGACAAGCAGCAGGCCACGATCGAGCAGGGTACCGAGATTCCGTACCAGACCTCCTCGGCCTCGGGCGAGACCACCGTGGAGTTCAAGGATGCGGTGCTGAAGCTCGACGTGACGCCGCACATCACGCCCGACGGCCGCGTGCTGATGAAGCTGGTGATCAACCAGGATTCGGTGGGCGAGTTCATCAACGGCGAGTTCGGTTCGCAGATCCCGACCATCGACACCACCGCGCTGCAGACCGAGGTGCTGGTGGGCAACGGCGAGACCGTGGTGCTGGGCGGGGTGTTCCAGACCGAGGAGATCGTCAGCGAGACCAAGACGCCGGTGCTGGGCGACATCCCCTACGTCGGTCGCCTGTTCCGCAAGGACGTGACCGAGACCAACAAGAACGAAACGCTGATCTTCATCACGCCGCGCATCCTCAGCGAAAAGCTGATCGACTGAACGCGCCGGGATGGAGTCCTCGAGGAACGTGGTGCTCGTCGGCCCCATGGGGGCCGGCAAGACCACCATCGGCCGCGCGCTCGCCGACGAGCTCGGCGTGGTCTTCCAGGATACCGATTCGCTGATCGAGGAACGCTCGGGAGCGAGCATCGCGTGGATCTTCGACGTCGAGGGCGAAGAGGGCTTTCGCGACCGTGAAACCGCGACCATCCGCGATCTCGCCGCCAGCCGCGGCGCGGTCATCGCCACCGGCGGCGGCGCGGTGCTGCGCGAGGAGAACCGCCGCCTGCTGCGCGCCATGGGTGCCGTGGTCTATCTCGAAACCTCGGTGAAGCAGCAGCTCTCGCGCACGCGCCGCGACCGCAAGCGCCCGCTGCTTCGCTCGGGCGACCGCGAGGAGGTGCTGCGCGATCTGCTCGCGCAGCGCGATCCGCTGTATCGCGAGATCGCCGACCTGGTGGTGCGCACGGACGGGCGCGGCGCCAGGTCCGTGGTGCAGGAAATACTCGAATTCCTGCGCGTGCCCTGACGCTCCGCGCCGGGCGGCTGGTGGCCCGGCGCATTCGCCGTTAAGCTTCGTGCAGGGAGCGCGCCGGGCGGCGGCTCCGCCCAAACGCTGCCAGAAGCCTCCATGCCTGCTGAAATTCTCGAAGTCGACCTCGCGCAGCGCAGCTACCCGATCTACATCGGCTCCGGCCTGCTCGGTGACGCCGAACTGCTGTTGCGCCACATTCCCCGCGGCCGCGTCGCCGTGGTGAGCAACACCACGGTGGCGCCGCTGTACCTCGAGCGCGTGCGCGCGGCGCTGGGCGAGCGGATTGCGGTGGTGAAACTCCTGCCCGACGGCGAACAGTACAAGACCCTCGAGACGCTCGCGTCCATCTTCGACGCGCTGCTCGAGGCGCGCTGCGACCGCCACACCACCGTGCTCGCACTCGGCGGCGGGGTGGTCGGGGACATGGCGGGTTTCGCGGCCGCCACCTACCAGCGCGGCGTGCCCTTCCTGCAGGTGCCCACCACGCTGCTGGCGCAGGTCGACTCCTCGGTGGGCGGCAAGACCGGCGTCAATCATCCGCGCGGCAAGAACATGATCGGCGCCTTCCACCAGCCCTGCTGCGTGATCGCCGACACCGACACGCTCGCGACGCTGCCGGAGCGCGAATACGCCGCGGGTCTCGCGGAGGTGATCAAGTACGGACTGATCGGCGACCGCCCGTTCCTCGACTGGCTGCGCGCCAACGTGGAGGCGCTGCGCCGCCGCGAGCCCGCGGCGCTCACCGAGGCGATCCGGCGTTCCTGCGCCAACAAGGCGCGCGTGGTGGCCGCCGACGAGCGCGAGGAGGGGGCGCGCGCGCTGCTGAACTTCGGCCACACCTTCGGCCACGCGATCGAGACCGCGACCGGCTACGGCCGCTTCCTGCACGGCGAGGCCGTGGCGATCGGCATGGTGATGGCGACGGAGCTCTCGGCGCGCATGGGTTGGCTGGCGGCGGCGGACGTGCGGATGGTGCGCGAGCTGCTGCTCGCCGCGGGCCTGCCGGTGGACCCGCCCGTCGGGCTCGACGAGGCGCAGTTCCTCGGGCTGATGGCCGCGGACAAGAAAGTCGCTGCCGGCAAGCTGCGGCTGGTGCTGCTGCGCGCCCCGGGCGAGGCCACGGTCACCGCGGATTTCCCGTTCGGGCTGCTGCGCGGCCTGCTCGCGGACTTCCTGCACAGGCCCGCGGCCTGAACGCACGGGACGCACCGATGCCACAGGAAGACTGGTACCTGCACTACGGGCTCGACCGCGATCCCTTCGCCGAGGCCGGAGTGCAGGGACTGTTCTATCCCGGCGGCGCGCGCCAGGAGAGCGTCGAGCAACTGCAGCACCTGGCGCGCTTCGGCGACTGCGTGCTGCTGGTCACCGGGGTCGCGGGCGCCGGCAAGTCCGCCACGCTCGCGCACTTCGTGGCCCAGTGCGCCCCGGACACCCGCTGCGCGGTGGTCGAGGTCGCCCTGCTCGACGGCCCCGAGCAGATACTGCGACGCATCCTCTGCGGTTTAGGCGTCGACGCCGAAGGCAGCGCCGATCTCGCGCACGACCTGCAGCACCTGGAGCGCGTCTGCGCGCAGTGCCATGACCAGGGGCTGCACAGCTGGCTCGTGTTCGACGATGCGCAGCACCTGCACGTCGATGCCCTCGGCCTGCTGGCGCCGCTGCTCGAACGCACGGCAGGGCGGCTGCGGCTGCTGTTCTTCGCCGAGCCGGGCTGGGAAGCGGTGCTGCGCGAGGCGTTGCCCGCCGCCCTGGTGCACGTGATCGCGCTGTCCGCGTTCGACCGCGACGAAACCCTGGCCTACATCCACTACCGCATGAAGACCGCGGGGCTCGAGGCCGAGCCGCCTTTCAACGAATCCGAGCTCGAGCAGATCCACCTGTGGTCGGGTGGCCTGCCGGGGCGCATCAATGGCCATGCCCGCCAGGCGCTGGTCGAGGCGCTCGGGGTGGTGCAGCGTCCGCTGTCGACGCTGCCGGTGTGGCATTTCGGCGTGGTGGCCGTCACCTTGCTGGCACTGCTGCTGCTCTACGCCTGGAGCGCCTTCGACGACGACGGCGGCGACGAGTCGATTCCGCGCCCGGGAGCGGTAGCGGGCGCCGGCGTCACGCAGGAGCCGGTGATCGTCGCCGAGGAGCCGGCGCCGCCGGAAGGGGCCGACGGCACCGACGTCGCGCAGCCGCAAGCAGAGCCCGTCGACGCCGATGTCGCGCAAGAGGCGCCGGTGCCGGACCCTGCGGCGCCCGGTCCGCAGTCAACGCCGCCGCTTGCTGCCGACTCCCCGCCGGCACCGTCCGTCGCGGCCGCCGAGAAAC
>JAGPES010000088.1 GCA_018057015.1 Pseudomonadales bacterium
GCATGGCGTGCGCTCGTCGACTGGCCGTTCCTGCTGCTGGTATCCGCTGCTGGCCTGGCGCTGGGGCAGACCGGCACAGAGCGCATCACGCCGGTGCGCGCGGATTTCGGCGATGCGACGCTGATGCACCGGCTGCGCGGCTGCGGCCCGCGCGGCGAGGACGTGGCACGCGCGCTCGGCGTCCCGGAGCGTCGTGCGCTGCGCGTGGTCGATGCGACCGCTGGTTGGGGGCGCGACAGCGCGGTGCTCGCCGCGCTCGGCTGCCAGGTCACGATGATCGAGCGCCATCCGGTCGTCGGCCTGCTGCTGGCCGACGCGCTGGCGCGCGCCGCGGCGAGCGAACGCGCGCAAGTGCGCGAGATCGCTGCAAGGCTGCGGCTCCTGCGCGGCGACGCGCGCGAGTTGCTGGCGGCATGGAGCGGCCCGCCGCCCGAGGCGATCCTGCTCGACCCGATGTTCCCCGAGCGCGCCAGGAGCGCCGCGGTGCGCAAGGAAATGCGCTTCTTCCACGACATGGTCGGCGACGACGCGGACGCGCCCGCACTGCTCGAAGCGGCACTCGCGATTGCACTGCACCGGGTGGTGGTGAAGCGCCCGCGCAAGGCGCTGCCGCTTGCCGGACGCCAGCCTGCCTACGCGATCACCGGACGCAGCACGCGCTTCGACGTCTACCCGCTGCGGCGCTACGACTGATTCCGCGGGTCCGGCTTCGGAGGGTGTCGCAAAGCGCTTTCCGATGGCATGAACACGGTGGTTCCTGGGTGCAGGAGCGGGCCATACCCGCGATGTCGCGCGCATGGCGCGCTCCCGCACCGCGTCGGTGGGCGTGGCGAGGGGTCGGAGTTCAGAGTGGGGCGCAGAGCAGCCGGCGCATGATCGCTTCGTACATCGCGCTCAGCGTGTCGAGGTCGGCGGCGCGCACGCACTCGTCGACCTTGTGGATGGTGGCGTTGCAGGGCCCGAGCTCGATCACCTGGCAACCCAGCGGCGCGATGAAGCGCCCGTCGGAGGTGCCGCCGCTGGTGGACAGTTCCGGGGTCGGCGCGCCCAGTTCCGCGATGCCCGCCACCGCGCTGTCGAGCAGCTCGCCGCCCGCGGTGAGGAAGGGCTCGCCGTGCAGCTGCCACGCAATCTCGTAATCGATCCCATGGCGCTCGAGCAGCGCGCTGATGCGCGCCTGCAGCGTCGCGGCGTCCGACTCCGTGCCGAAGCGCAGGTTGAATACCACGCGCAGCTCGCCGGGGATCACGTTGGTGGCGCCCTGGCCGGCGTGGATGCTGGAGATCTGCAGCGAGGTCGCCGGGAAGTGCGCGTTGCCCTCGTCCCAGCGCGTGGCGACGAGCTCGGCGAGCGCGGCCAGCGCATCGTGGATCGGGTTGCGCGCTCGCTCGGGGTATGCCACGTGGCCTTGCACGCCGCGCACCGTGAGCTCGGCGCCGAGCGAGCCACGCCGGCCCACCTTGATCACGTCCCCGACGCGGTGCGTGCTCGAGGGCTCGCCGACCACGCACCAGCGGATCTGTTCGCCGCGCTCGCGCAGCCAGTCGACCACGCGCCGCGTGCCGTCGATCGAAGGGCCTTCCTCGTCGCTGGTGAGCAGGAAGGCGATGCGTCCCCGCGGCGCCTGCGCGCCCAGCAGCCGTTCGCAAGCGGTGACCATCGCCGCCAGGCTGCCCTTCATGTCGGCCGCACCGCGGCCGTGCAGCATGCCGTCGGCGATGCGCGGCGCGAAGGGCGGATGCGTCCACGCCGCGAGCGGTCCGGGCGGCACCACGTCGGTGTGTCCCGCGAACACGAACAGCGGTCCCGTGGCGCCGTGCACGGCCCAGAGGTTGTCGACGTCGCCGTAGCGCAGGTGCGTGCACGCAAAGCCCATTGCCTCGAGGCGCGCGGCGATCAGCCGCTGGCAGCCGGCGTCGTCCGGCGTGACCGACGGGCGGCTGATCAGCTCGGCGGCGAGCGCGAGCGTCGCGGAGGGCCAGGCGGGCTCGGTCATGCTCAGTTGTGCGCGTGCAGTGCTTCGTTCAGCGCGATGGCCGCGCGGTTGCTGAGGCATTCGATCGCGCCGCTCTGCGAATTGCGGCGAAACAGCATGTCGGATCCGCCGCTCAGCTCGCGCGCCGCGATCACCTTCACCACCGTGCCGGCCTCGTCGATCACCGTGACGCGCGAACCGGCCGTCACGTAGAGCCCGGCCTCGATGGTGCAGCGGTCGCCCAGGGAGATGCCGATGCCCGCGTTGGCGCCGATCAGGCATTCGCGCCCGATCGAGATGACCGCCTTGTTGCCGCCCGAGAGCGTGCCCATGGTCGAGCAGCCGCCACCCAGGTCCGAGCCCGCGCCCACGAAGACGCCGGCGGAGATGCGGCCCTCGATCATGCCGGGCCCTTCGGTGCCGGCGTTAAAGTTCACGAAGCCCTCGTGCATGATCGTCGTGCCTTCGCCTAGCCAGGCGCCCAGTCGTACGCGCGCGCTGTCGGCGATACGCACGCCGGCGGGCACCACGTAATCGCTCATGCGCGGGAACTTGTCGACGCCGTGCACGAGGAGGGTACGGCCAGCCGCGCGTGCAGCGAGCTGGCGCGCGGGAAGCTCCGCGACTTCGATCGCGCCCTCGCTGGTCCAGGCCACGTTGGGCAGCACCGCGAACAGGCCGTCGAGCTTCTGCTCGTGCGGGCGGCACAGGCGATGCGAGAGCAGGTGCAGCTTCAGGTAGGCCTCGGGCACGCTGGCCGGCGCGGCGTCCGTGGCCAGCACCGTGATCACGGCCGCGCCCGTGCTGTGGTCGGCGAGCTGCCGGGCGACCGCGGCCTGTGCCTCGTGGCCGGCAGCCTGCAGCGCCGCGGCGAACGCGGTGAACTGCCGCGGCGACGGTTCCAGCGCGGCATTGCCGCCGGCATAGCCGCAGTGCGCGCCGAGCGCCGCCACGACGGCGGCGTCGGCATTGCGCAGCGGCGCGGGATAGAACACCTCGAGCCAGTTGCCGCGCGCGCTGCGCGTACCGGTGCCGAGTCCAAGGGCGAACAGCGACGCTGTCATGGGCGATGCAATCTCCGCGGGATGATATCAGGAACGGGAAAACAGCTGTTCGTAGTCGGCCGCGTTGAAGCCGCAGTGCAGCAGGCCGTCGCCCACCAGCACCGGGCGCTTGATCAGCGTGGGGTTGGCGATGAGCACCGGAACGGGGTTGCCCGACTCCACCTGCTCGCGCTGGCTGCGCTCCAGCGTGCGCCAGGTGGCGCTGGACTTGTTCACCAGGCGCTCGCGCCCGAGAGTCGCAAGCCAGTGCTCGAGCGTCTGCGCGTCGACGTGTTCCTTGCGCAGGTCGTGGAATTCGTGCGCGATGCCGTGCTCCTTCAGCCAGCGGCGCGCGGCGCTGACGGAGTCGCAGTTGGCGATGCCGTACACGTTCAACACGGATTGTGCTCCAGCGGGTCTGAGGGGCCCGAGCTTAGCAAAAGCGGGCGGCGCAAGCCACGCTCGGGGGGCTGACGCCGGTAATCCTTGTGCTATAGTTGCCGGGGTTCGCAGGACGACCAGAAACCGCGTGCGCCCGGAGGTCAATCTCGCATGTCGATGCTACCGAAGGTGGAAATTTTCGCCGGCCTCTCGGAGGAGGAGCAAGCCGCGCTCGAAAATTCCTGCGTCACGCGCAACTACCCGCGCAACACCGTCGTCATCAACGAGAATGACTTCGCCGATTCGCTGTACGTGATCGAGAGCGGTCGCGTGAAGGTCTACTGCAGCGACAAGAACGGCAAGGAGTACATCATGAACACGCTGGGGCCGGGGGACTACTTCGGCGAACTGGCGCTGCTCGACGACGATCGCCGTTCCGCCTCGGTGCGCACGCTCGAGAAGTCGACCTTCACGATCATGTTCAAGGACGAGTTCCACGCGATCATGGAGCGGCATCCGAAGATCGCCCAGACCCTGATCCGCAACCTCACCCGGCGCGTGCGCAAGCTCACGGAGAACGTGAAGAGCCTGGCGCTGCAGGACGTCTACGGTCGTGTCACCAAGGTGCTGATGACGCTGGCCGAGCCGCGCGGCGACAAGCTCTACATCGAGGAGCGCCTGACGCAGCAGGACATCGCCGACCGCGTCGGCGCCTCGCGCGAGATGGTCGCGCGCATCCTGAAGGACCTTGCCATCGGCGACTACATCGCCTTCGAGGGCAAGAACATCATAATCAACGGCAAGCTGCCGACCAGCTACTGAGTCGCCCCCCCGGGCGGGCTCGCGGGGCTGCGCGACCCGCCGGCATTATTCACGGTCCCCCCGAAGTTCCCCGGCGCCGGGCCGGTGATATATTCACCTGCCCGTGACCGCAAAGCCCTTGCGGCCCGCAACACCCCCGGAGCCCTATGAGCGGACGTCGTCCCCAGGTCGCATGGTGGCAGGAGCTCTACCGCAGCGAGCGCTTCAACGGCGCAGAGCGGCTGTTGCTTGGCGTTGCGGCGCTGGCGCTGACCGGTGCGCTGGTGGTGTTCATCCGCGTGGTGACCTGAACCCGGAGCTCAGCCCTCCTCGATACCGAACACCTCGATCAGGCTCTCGCACAACTGGTCGAGCTCCATCGACATCAGCGCGAAGTCGGCATCGAAACGCGCGGTGGCTTCCATCTCGTCCTCGGCCCCGGCGTCCTTCTGCACGATCTCGCTGTACTTGATGGCCTTCACGGCCAGGTCCTCGGCCAGCACGAACCCGATGCGGTCGTTCCAGTTCAGCCCCAGTGCGTTGACCTGCTTGCCGGCGTCGAGGTGCTGGCGCACCTCCTGGGTGGCAAGCTCCTGCTGCCGGCAGCGCACCACGTTCGCGGCATTCAGCGGATCGCGCATGTCGCATTGCTGCCCGAGGCGATAGCCCGGCGGCAGGCGTGCGCCGTGCAGCCAGCGCGTCATCAGGTCGACGGGGCTGTGGCGCGGAACCAGCGGCTTCACCGGCAGGCGGCCCAGGCTGTCGCGCAGCAGGTTCAGCAGGTCCTCGGCGCGTGCCGGCGAGGCGGAATCGATCAGCAGCAGGCCGCGGCTCTCGGCGAGAAAGGCGAAGGTGAGGTGCGAGCGCGTCAGCGCTCGCGGCAGCAGCGTCTGGATGACCTCGTCCTTGAGGTTCGCACGCTCGCGCTTGCGCAGCGGGCGCCCCTCGGCGGTCTCGATCTCGAGGATCTTCTCGTCGAGCACCTCGCGGATCGCGGCCGGCGGCAGCAGGCGCTGCTGCGTGCGCGCGCACACGAGGTGGAAATTCGCGGCACTGTGCACCAGGTGCGTCGCGCCGGGTCCCATCGGCGAGACCCAGCCCGAGCGCTGCGTGTCGAGTCCGCCGCAGGGCACGAAGCTGGTCCCGAGCAGTCGCTCGCCCAACTCGTCGACGGGGCAGGGTAGCAGGTCGGTGAGACGGTAAACGCGCAGATTCTTGAACCACATCGCAAGGAGCCAGGTCATTTGGGGGGGCGGATTATGGCGGATGCCATGGCGAATGGCCACGCGCAATTGCGGGGGCGGCAAAGGCCGCTACAATGCAGGCTGACATCGCTTTCCGGGGAAGCTCACCCTTGTTCGAACTCATCAAATCCGGCGGCTGGGTGATGCTGCCGATCATCCTGGGGTCGATCGCGGCGGTGGCGATCAGCATCGAACGCTGGTGGACTCTCGACTACCGCAAGGTGGTGCCGCCGAACACGCTGGCCGAAGTCTGGCAGCTGATCCGGCGCAACGAGCTCTCGCCCGAGCGCCTGCGCACGCTGAAGGCCTCCTCGCCGCTGGGCCGCATCCTCGCCGCCGGGCTCGCGAACGCGCACGCCGGACGCGACGTGATGAAGGAGAGCATCGAGGAGGCCGCGAGCCACGTGATCCACGACCTCGAACGCTACCTGAACTCGCTTGGCACCATCGCCGCGATCGAGCCGCTGCTGGGCCTGCTCGGCACGGTGCTCGGGATGATCCAGGTCTTCTCGGACGTCATGCTGCACGGCACAGGCAATGCGGAACTGCTGGCCGGCGGCATTTCTAAGGCGCTGATCACCACCGCGGCCGGCCTGATGGTCGCGATTCCCGCCCTCATGCTGCACCGCCACTTCCTGCGCCGCGTCGACACCATCGTGGTCGGCCTGGAGCAGGAAGCGATCAAGCTGGTCGACGCCATGCACGGCGGCCGTCCGGTCGACGTGCGCGAGAAGCCCGGGACGTGAAATTCCGTCGCAAGCAACGTGTGGAGGTCGGGCTCGACGTCACGCCGCTGATCGACGTGGTGTTCCTGATGCTGATCTTCTTCATGGTTTCGACCACTTTCACGCGCGAGGCGCATCTGCAGATCAGCCTGCCCGAGGCCGACGCCGCGCCGGCGATCGACGAAAAGGTGCGCCTCGAGCTGGTCGTCGCCGCCTCCGGTTCCTATGCGCTGAACGGCAAGGTGCTGGTGAATTCGCGTATCGAGACCCTGCTGGCCGCGCTGGGCGAGGCTTCCGGGGGCGACGTCACACAGCCGCTGGTGATCACCGCCGACGCGAAGACGGCGCACGAACTGGTTGTGCGCGCGATGGATGCGGCCGGTCGCCTCGGTTTCTCGCGCCTCAGCATCACGACGCGGCTGCCGCAAGAGGGCGACTGAGGCTTTCCGTGCGCCGCTGGCGCGCGCCATCTTCTCCAGGGACTCCAGCGTGACATTCAACGTAATCATCCCCGCGCGTTTCGCCTCCACCCGGCTTCCGGGCAAGCCGCTGCTCGACATCGCCGGACAGCCCATGATCCGCCACGTGTGGGAACG
Organism: Pseudomonadales bacterium; assembly: GCA_018057015.1. Lineage (GTDB taxonomy): Bacteria > Pseudomonadota > Gammaproteobacteria > Pseudomonadales > UBA5518 > UBA5518. Next base: position 6,766 of record JAGPES010000088.1, read on the forward strand.
CGCACGCCGCAGCAGCGCGGCACGCGTCGTGATCGCCACCGACGACGAACGCATCCTCGCCACCGCGCGCGGCTTCGGCGCCGAGGTCTGTCTCACCGGTTCCCACCACCAGTCGGGCACCGACCGGCTGCAGGAGACCGTGGCGACTCTGGGTCTGGGCGCCGACGAGATCGTGGTGAACGTGCAGGGCGACGAACCGCTGATCCCGCCCGCGGTGATAGACCAGGTCGCGGCGAACCTCGCGGCGAACCGCGCGCACGGCATCGCGACGCTGTGCGAGGAAATCACCGCGCTCGGGCACTTCCTCGATCCCAACGTGGTGAAAGTGGTGCGCGCCGAGGCCGGCGGCGCGCTCTATTTCAGCCGCGCGCCGATTCCCTGGCCACGCGACGCCTTTGCGCGCTCGCGCGAGGAGATGCCCGCGGGTCTGCGCGCGTACCGCCACATCGGCATCTATGCCTATCGCGTGGATTTCCTGAACCGTTTCGTCGGCTGGCCGGTGGGGGCGCTGGAAGCCCTCGAGTCGCTGGAACAGCTGCGCGCGCTCGAGCACGGGGTGGGCATACACGTCGCCGAGGCCTGCGCGCCGATTCCCGGCGGCGTGGACACGCCCGCCGACCTCGCGCGCGTCGACGCGCTGCTGCGCGGTGGCTGAGCGCGCGGGCGGTTCGACCGCGAGGCCGCGCCGCGCGTATTGTCAAATTTCAGGCGGACGATCATGGTAAACACCTGGATTCGCCGCACCGTATCCCGGCGACGGGCCAGCGAGGAGAATGCGCGATGGCACGGGTATCCGATTTCCTGCGACGCCACCCTGCCGGCATGCACTACCAGCCAGCGTGGGAGTCCCAGACCCGCCTTGCCAATCGCCGGCGGCTGCTGGTGTTCACCGGCGTGTTCGCCGCGGCGTGCGTCCTCAGCCTCGGTTTCACTTTCCTGCGTCCGCCGGAATACCGCGCGCTCGTGCTGCTGCAGATCACCCCCGGCGCCGCGGCGCCGCGGCCCATCGAGACCGTGTCGGGGCAATCGGCGGCGCCGGCCGCGGAGAGCGACAAGCCTTTCCTGACCGAAGTGCAGGTGCTCAGCAGCCGGCCCGTGCTGGAGCAGACCGCCGCGCGCCTGGCGCGCGATGGTCACGATCTCTCCCCGCTCGGGGAGGACTCGGTCGCCGCGCTGCAGGCGATGATCCGGGTGAGTCCCGTGAGCGGCACCGCGGTGGTCGAGATGAGCGCGACCGGCGCACAGGCCGGACTGCTGGCGCCGCTGCTGAACACCGCCGTCGATGCCTATCGCGATCACCTGGCGGCGGCGGCGCGCGAATCCATTGCCGAGGTGCTGGCGGGTTCGGACGACGAGATACGGAAGCTCGAACGCCGGGTTGCCGAGAAGAACGACGAAGTCGAAGCGTTCCGGATCGCGCACGACATCGTGTCGCTCGAGCGCGAGGAGAACCAGGTACTGGCGCGCGTGCGCGGCGTCGCCGCCTCCCTGAACACGGCCAACGAGCGCGTCGCGGTTGCCGAGGGGCGCCTGCGTTCGGTCAACGAGGCGATGGCGGCCGGCAGCGCGGTGACGCGCTCGCGCGACGATCCGACGCTCGCGAACCTCGAGCAGCGCGCCTCGATGATCCGCGAGGAGCTGGGCGAGCTGGAGCGCAACTACACGCCCGACTACATGGCGCTGGATCCCGACATCAAGGCCAGACGCGTGCGCCTCGCGGAACTGGAACGCCAGATCGCGGTGCAGCGCGGCCTGAACTCGCAGGCCGCGCTGGCCGAGGCGAAGGAGGAACTGGCCAGTGCCCGCGAGATGGCGGCGCGGATTCGACAGCAGGAGGCTTCCGACCGCGAAGCGGTGCAGGAATTCACCGCGCGCTTCAACGAGTACAGGGCGCTGCAGGACGAGCTGACGGAACTGCAGACGCTCTATCGCGCGGCGACGCAGCGCAAGGTGCGGCTGGAGGCGAGCGAGCGCGAGCGCATGCCGTCGGTGCAGGTGCTGGAGGCCGCGACAACGCCGCTGACGGCCTGGCGTCCGCTCTACGCGCGTGATGCCGGCATCGCGGTTGCCGGTTCTTTCGTGCTGGCGCTGCTGGCGATGTGGTTCGTCGAGCTCTTCAACCGTCTCGAGCCGCAGCCCTCGGTGCTGATCTCTCAGCCCGGCGGCCCGCTGCTCGGCGGCATGGCGCCGGCACCCGCGCTGGCCGGCGCCGCCAACCGGCTGCTCGATGCCCCCGAGCGAGCGCTGCTCCCGGCGGGGCCCTCGCTGCCGGCGGAGCTCGCGCCGGGGGAGGTCGCCGAACTGCTGCACGCCGCCACCCCGGAGGCCCGGCTCGCGATGTTGCTGATCCTGAGCGGCGCGAGCCCCGAGGAGACGCTGGTCCTCGGGTGGGACGACGTGGACCTCGAGCGGCGCGTTGTCGCCATCCGTGGCGATTCGGCGCGGCAACTCCCGATTTGCGCGCCGCTGCGCGCGGCGCTGGAGGCGCGCGAGATCCGCCCCGGCAAGCAGCTGCTGGCCGACAGCCAGGGTCGCGCGCTCGCCATGGACGAGCTGCAAGCCGCGATCCTCTGCGCCGCCCACGATGCGGGCATCGGGGATGCCGGCATCGTGACGCCCGCGGCGCTGCGTCACACGTTCATCGCCTTCCTCGTGCGCCAGGGCGTGCGCTTCGGCGACCTGGCGCAGCTCGTCGGCCGGCTGCCGGCCGAGACCCTGGCCGCGTACAGCAGCCTGGCGCCCACGGGGCCACGCGTGCCGCTGGAAAGCGTCGAGCGCGTGATGCCCGCGCTGGGGGTCTGAGGGCGCTCGAAGCACCCCGTAGCGATCGGATACACTGCTCGCCGTCATGGCGGCGGATGCCGCGCTGCCCGGTCGGGCACGCGGCGCGTTTTATTCACGGGAATCAGCGGTTCGATGCGGGACAACCAGCGCGTTGCGGTACTTTTCGTCTGCCTTGGGAACAT
>JAGPES010000089.1 GCA_018057015.1 Pseudomonadales bacterium
GGATCAGTGAAGCGTGTCATCGCGGTGTCCTATCACAGGTTCTGCGAGATGTACTGCAGCATCTGGTCGCTGGTCGAGACCACCTTGGCGTTCATCTCGTAGGCTCGCTGCGTCGTGATCATGTTCACCAGTTCCTCGACCACGTCGACGTTGGAGTTCTCGAGGCTGCCCTGCACCACGGTGCCCAGCCCGTCGAGGCCCGGCGTGCCGTTGGTCGGGCTGCCCGATGCCGTGGTCTCGAGGAACAGGTTGCCGCCGATGGCCTCCAGTCCCGCGGGGTTGATGAAATCGGTGAGCGTCAGCGAGCCGATCTGCTGCGCCTCGGTCTCCCCCGGCAGCACCACCGAGACCACGCCGTCCTTGCCGACGGTCACCGAGCGCGCGCCCTCGGGGACCGTGATCGCGGGCTGGATGACCAGGCCGTCGGCATTGACGATCTCGCCGTCGCGACTCAGCTGGAACTGGCCGTTGCGGGTGTAGGCGGTGGTTCCATCGGGCAGCAGCACCTCGAAGAAGCCGCGGCCGTTCACTGCGACGTCGAGGGCGTTGTCGGTGATCTGCAGGCTGCCCTCGGTGAACTCCTTCTGCGTCGCGACCACGCGCACGCCGGTGCCGAGTTGCAGGCCCGAGGGCAACTGGTTGTTCTCCGAGGATTGCGCGCCGGGCTGGCGGCGGATCTGGTACAGCAGATCCTCGAAGGTCACGCGGTCGCGCTTGAAGCCGACGGTCGCGACGTTCGCGAGGTTGTTGGATATGGTCGCGAGCTGGGTGTCCTGGGCGCTCAGGCCCGTCTTGCTCACCCACAGTGCGTTCATCATGTTCCTGACTCCTTTGCGCCGCTTCGCGAAAACGTGCGCGATATCAGTGCGTCATCAAGAGATCTGCAACAAGCGTGCCGCTGCTTCGCTGTTCTCGTCGACGGTCTTCATCAGTTTCACCTGCACCTCGTACTGGCGCGCCAGCGTGAGCATCTCGGTGAGTGCCTCGACGGCGTTGACGTTGCTGCCCTCGAGGAAGCCCGAAGCCACGCCGACGCGCGCATCCACCGGCGCGGCGACGCCGTCGCGCAGGTAGACCAGGCCGTCCTCGCGCTTCTCCAGCTGCTCCGGCGGGGGGTTCACCAGGCGGATGCGGTCGATATCGGCCAGCGCTTCCGGGCCCTGTCCCAGGCCACGCACGGTGATCGTGCCGTCGCCCCCGATCTCCACCTTGGCCGAATCCGGGATCGCGATCGGACCGCCGTTGCCGAGCACCGGCAATCCGTTGCCGGTCAACAGTTGCCCGAAGGGCGTGATCTGCAGGTTGCCGGCACGGGTGTAGGCCTCGGAGCCGTCCGGCGCCTGCACCGCGATCCAGCCCTGGCCGCGCACCGCGACGTCGAGATCGCGGCCCGTCTCGCGCAGCGAGCCGATCGCGAAATCGGTCGCCGGACGCTCGGTCAGCGCGTGCGCGCGCGTCGGGAGGCCGTCGCCGTACCAGATGCCCATGCTGCGCGCCTCGACATAGTCGCGGCGAAAGCCGTCGGTGCTCACGTTGGCGAGGTTGTTCGCGTGCACCGTCTGCGCCAGCGTGTTGTGCTTGGCGCCGGTCATGCTGGTGTAAAGCGCTCGGTCCATCGGTGCTCCTGGCGCGCCGCGCGCCGGCCCTGCGCGCCGCGGACGACGGACGGGGCGGGCTGGCGCACGCTGGCGATCAGCTGCGGATGTTGATCACCGTCTGCGTGACGGTGTTGTTGGTCTCTATGGTCTTGGCATTGGCCTGGAAGTTGCGCTGCGCGACGATCAGGTTGACCAGCTCTTCCGAGATGTCCACGTTCGAGTCCTCGAGCGCACCGGCCTGCAGCGAGCCGAAGACGCCGGCCGTGGCCACGCCGCGCGTGGGCTGCCCGGATTCGAAGGACTCGGCCCATTGCGTGTTGCCGAGCGCCGTCAGGCCCTGCGGGTTGCGGAAATCGGCGAGGATGATCTGCCCCAGGATCTGCGACTGCCCATTGGTGTAGCGGGCGAAGAGGATGCCGTTCTCCGAGATGTCGGTGCCCACGAGCTGGCCGGGGCCGAACCCGTCCTGGCTCACCGAGTCGATGTTGAAGTCGTCCCCGAACTGCGTGGAACCGCTGATGTCGAGCACGAAATCCGAGGTGTCCTCGTCGACCACGCCGTTGAAGGTCGGAGTGGCGGCCCCGCCCAGCGGTCCCAGCGGCTCGGCGTTGGAGTCGAAGACGCTCTGGATCTGCCTGGCCGGCACCCAGTCGTCGATCACGAACTGGTTGGTGGCGGGATCGAGCGTGCCGTCCTCGTTGAAGCGCACCAGGAACGCGCTGTTCTCGCCGGCGGGATCGAGCGGCGAAGTCGCCGGGTTCGCCGGATTGCCGCCGTTCACCAGCTCGCCATCGATCGCGAGCCACATGAACCAGTCGTTGTTCACGCCCGTCTCGATCGCCGGGTCGGGCTGGTCCTTGCGAAAGTACATGGTGCCGACGTGCGGAATGCCCTCGGAATCGTAGAGCGTCACCGACGAGGCGAAGTTGAAGGTGTTCTGGTCGGCCGGGTCGAACTCCGGGTAGAGCGCACCGTCGACCGCGGCGGCCGAGGCATCGAGGTTGAAGCCGAGTTTCACCTCGGAGGTCTTGTTCGGCTGCAGCTTGAAGGCCTCGATGCGCAGGTCGACCTCGTTGCCCAGGTCCACCTGTCCCGCGGAATTCGCCGCGTAGCCCACCAGCCGGCCACCGGTGTTGCTGACCACGTAGCCGTCCTTGTCCACCCCGAACACGCCGGCGCGGGTGTAGGTGCGCTCGCCGCCGTTGTTGAGGATGAAGAAGCCGCGGCCGTTGATCGCCACGTCGAGGTCGCGCTGCGTCAGCGCGATGTTGCCCTGGGTGAACTGCTGCGCGGTGCGCTGCAGCAGCACGCCGCTGCCGATGGTGCTGGTGCCGGTCAGGCTCGCCGCGTAGACGTCGCCGAATTCCGCGCGCGACTGCTTGAAGCCCGTCGTGCTGGCATTGGCGATGTTGTTGCCGGTCACGTTGAGGTCGGAGGTCGCCGCGCGCAGGCCGCTGAGTCCGGTGTTGAATGACATATCGCTGCTCCTCGCTGTATGTAAACCTGCCGCCGGCGCCGGCCGGCTGGCGCCCTGTCAGAGAATTTCCTTCACCGCGCTCATGCCGAGCGGTCCGATGCCGTCCACGTTCAGCGTCAGCTCGCCATTGGCTCCGATGGTCACGCTGTTCACGTTGGCGCCGAGCGCGGTCGCGAGCCCCACGGTCTCGCCCTCGCGCAGGCCCAGCGCCTCGAAGCGGTAGATTCCGGGCGGCAACGAGGTTCCGGCCGCGTCGCGACCGTCCCAGCCGAAGGTGAGGTCGCCCGCATCCTGCCTGCCGAGCAGTTCCTGGCGCACCAGCACCCCGGCCGGGTTGTAGATATTGACCAGCGTGTCGTCGACCGGCTCGTCGAGCGTGATCGTGCCCATGATCTCGCCCCCGCTCGCCAGCCGCGCGGTGGAGGCGTTGACCAGCACCGTGTGCCCGACCAGCGCCGAGGCCTGGATCGCCTGGCTCGATTTCAGGCTGCCGTTCATGGAGACGAAACTGGAGTTGAGATCCTCGATGCCCTGCAGGGTGCTGAACTGCGCGAGCTGTGCCACGAAGGCGGTGTTGTCCTGCGGCGAGAGCGGGCTCTGGTTCTCGAGCTGCGTGATCAGCAGCGTGAGGAAGTCGGCCTGCCCGAGCGAGTTGCTCTCGGCCTTGGCGGGCTCCTGCTTGAAGGACAGCGCCTCGTAGGCGCTGCCGCTCACCTTGAATCCGTTGATCTCGTTCATTGTTCAGTCACCCTCCGCCTTGCCGCCCGGCACCGCTCACTGGCCCAGTGCCAGCACGCGCTGCGCCAGCGTCTTGGCCGCTTCGACTATCTGCACGTTGATCTGGAACGAGCGCGAGGCGGAGATCATGTCGGCCATCTCCTCGACCACGTTCACGTTCGGGTAGTAGACGTAGCCCTGCTCGTCGGCCAGCGGATGATGCGGCTCGTAGCGCGGCTGCAGCGGCGCGTCGCTCTCGACGATGCCGAGCACCTGCACGCCGGCCTGCGCATCGTCCTGCATCCCGGCGCCCGCGCCGAGCTGCTCCTGGTAAAGCGGCGCGAACACGGGGTGGCGCGCGCGGTAGGTCTGGCCGATGCTGCTGCTGGCGGTCTGGGCGTTGGCCAGGTTGCTGGCCACCGTGTTCAACCGGATGCTCTGGGCGCTCATCGCCGAGCCGGCGAGATCGAAGATCGCGTTGATGGACATCATTCACCCTTGAGCGCGGCGCTCAGGCCGCGAAACTTGCCCTGCAGGAACGTGAGGCTGGCCTGGAAATCGAGCGAGTTGCGCGCGAACTGCGCCATCTCGATATCGCTGTCGACGGTATTGCCGTCCAGCGTCGGCTGCAGCGGGGTGCGGTACAACAGCTCTCCGGCGACGGCTGGCGCGCCGGCGCCGATATGGCGCGCCTGCGTGGCGCGCAGCCGCGCGCCGCCCTGTTCCCCCGCGGCCTGGCGGATCAGCGCCTGGAAGTCGAGGTCGCGGGCCTGGTAGTGCGGCGTGTCGGCGTTCGCCAGGTTGGCGGCGAGCACCCCGGCACGGCGCTCGCGCACCAGCAGGGCCTGTTCGTGCACGCCTAGCGCCGAGTGGAAGCTGATTGCCATGCCGGGTGTCCGATGCGTTGTCATCTGCGACGCAGCAAGCCGCGTGCCATTGACAACAACCTCTTGTTTTGACTTGTCTTTGCTGCGCCGAATTGCCGTGCGGCAAAGGCCGGGCGGCAATTGCTTTCCGCCCCCGGCCGGGCCGCGGCAGCGCCGGCGGTCAATGCCTGCCGGCCGCCGCGGCGCCGATTCCCGCCACGCGTGCCGCCAACGTCACGGCACGGGATTTGCTGTCGAATCAGGAAACCCCGATGCCCGCCGGAAATCCGTCACGCATGACCAGCCCTGGCCCGCTACACCGACCGCTGCACGTGCTGGCCTGGGCGCTGTTCGGCCTGTGGACGCTGGTGGCGCGCGCGGAACCGGCCACCGTGGACGCGCGCGCGATCGTCGCGCTGGTCGAGCACTCGGTGCTGGCGCAACTGCGCGACGAGCCGCTGGCCCGCGGTGCGGCCCGCCTCGAGGTGGTGGCCGGCGCGCTCGATTCACGGCTGGCGCTCGCTGCCTGCGGGCAACCGGTCCGCGTCGCGGCGGATCTCTCGCGCCAGCAGGCGCGGGTGAACGTGCGCGTCAGCTGCAGCGCCCCGTCGCCGTGGAACCTGTACGTGCCGGTCGAGATCCGCGTGTACCGGCCGGTGCTGGTCGCCACGCGCGAGCTACGCCGCGGCGAGGCGATCGGCGCCGGGGACGTCGCGCTCGAGGAGCGCAACGCCCTCGCCTCCGTGGGCTCACCGCCGCTGACGCAGCCGGCCGACGTCGACGGGCTCAGCGCCCGGCGCACCATCGCTCCCGGCACGGTGCTGAACGCCAGCCTGGTCGAGCCGCCGGTGCTGGTGCGCCGCGGGGACCGCCTCGGCGTGAGCGCGCGCACGGGAGGGATCACGGTGCAGACCAGTGGCGAAGCGCTGGGCACGGCGCGCCTCGGGGAGCGCGTGCGCGTGCGCAACCTGCAGTCAGGACGGGTCATCGACGCGGTGGTGACCGGCAGCGGCAGCGCCGAGGCGATCTGAGACGGGCGTACGCGCCCCTGACTGGAAAAAGGCTTAAAGGTTTACTATGGGCGGCCGATACACCGATCGAGCGCCCATGCTGGAGTCAGCAGGGCAGAGCAGGTGAAAGGTCTTATGGTTTCCGACATCAAGGGATTCGACTCGCGCCAGACCCAGGGCGCCCGCACGGGCGAAACCGGGGCGGCCAGGGCCGACACGCGCACGGGCGCGGGGCGGCAGGCGAGTGCGGTCGACCGTGATGACACCGTGGAGCTCAGCGGCGTGGCGGATCTCATCGCCACCGCCGCGCGCAAGCTCGCGGCGCAGCCCGCCGTGGACCAGGCGCGGGTGCAGGAAATCAGGACCGCCATCGCCAGCGGGAGCTACACGGTAGATCCCGACCGCATCGCCCGGAAGCTGATCGACGCTGATTCGCAGTACTGATCCGGTACTGCCACCACCGGGGGCGATCTTGATGCAGACCATGACCGACGACGCGGGCGTCGCACACGCCATCGTGGCCGCGGACCTCGCGGCCGTGCGCACCTTGCGCGCGCTGTTGCTCGAGGAGCGCGCGGCACTGACGCGGCGCGAGCCCGAGGCGCTGAATGCCGTGGTGCAGCGCAAGCTGGAATGTCTCGCCCGGTTGCAGCAGAGCGAGGAGGCGCGCAAGCGCCTGCTCGAGCGTCACCGCGGCAGCGACTGGGCCGCGCTGCTGGGCGCGCTGGATCCGGCGCTGGCATCACCGTGGGAGGAATTGCGCGCCGACCTGCAGCAGGTCGCGGAACTCAACCGCGTCAACGAGCGCATCGTGGCGCGCACGCGTCACAGCACCGAGCGGCTGCTGTCGATGCTGCGCGGCCAGTTCGACCCGGTCGGCGTCTACGACCGCAGCGGCCAGAGGCGTGCCTGCGGCGACAATCGCCCGATCACCAGCGCCTGATCCTCGGCATCCAGCCGCCACAGGTCTTGCGGGCGATCGATGTCCGCGCGAACGGGCAGTTCTTCCCGGCTCAGGCCGAGCGCCTCGAATCGCCCGCGCTGTTGCGCCAGCACCTCGCCCGTGCTCCACGCCACGCCCGCGAACACATCCGGCGGCAAACGGGTGAAACCCACCAGCACGTAGCCACCGTCGAGCGCCGGACCGAGCACCGCGTCGCAGCCGCGCTCCAGCGCCATCGCCGCCCGGGCGAGATACGCCGCGTCGTAGCCCGGACAATCGCTGCCGACCACGACCACCGCGCGGTAGTCGGTGAGCGCGGCGTCGACGGCGCGCCACATCCGCGCCCCCAGGTCCCCCTCGCCCTGCGCGCGCAATGCCCGCCCCTCGCGAGCGGCCAGCTCCTGCAGGAACGCATCGGCGGTGTCGTCGACGCAGAGCGCCGCATCCCAGCCGGCGGGGATGGCGCGCAGCGCAGCGGCAACCCGGCAGGTCAGCGCGCGCGCGACTTCCGCGGCCGCCGCCGGCGCGAGTTGCCCGTGCAGCCTGGTCTTCACCGCGCCGGCGCGCGGCGCCTTGGCGAACTGCAGGAAACAGCCGGGCCGACGCCCCTTCTCAGCGTGCCCCATAGTAGGCCTCGTGCAGCGCCGCGGGATCCGCGCCGAGAAAGTAGCGAAGACGCAGCCACCACATCAGCAGGATCGTGGCCAGCGCGCCGTCACGGTCCCAGCGCCGGCCCGAGCTCTCGATGGTCGCGGCATGCGCGAGCGGCGCGCCGTGGCGGCGCAGACGCCGGCAGATCTCGATGTCCTCCATCAGCGGCTGCGTCGGATAGCCGCCCACGGCGGCGAACAGCGCGCGCGGCACGAACAGTCCCTGGTCGCCGGTGGCGATGCCCCCGAGGCGCGAGCGCCAGCTCATGCAGCGCGCGATCACGCCGAGCCACCGCGAGGCGCCGCGCAGCCGCACGCGGAAGAAACCCCAGCGCGGCGCCGCCGCGGCGAGCGCCGCGATCGCCGCGACACAGGCCGGCGGCACGCGGCTGTCGGCATGCAGGAACAGCAGCAACTCGCCGCACGCGCGCGCGGCGCCCGCGTTCAGTTGCAGCGCGCGACCGCGTGGCACCTGCAGCACGAGATCCGCCAGCGTACCCGCCACGGCCACCGTGCCGTCACGGCTGCCGCCGTCGGCCACGATGATCTGCGTGCCGCGCGCGCGCAACGGCTGCAGGTCGCCCAGCAGCAACGGTAACGCCGATTCCTCGTCGAGCGCCGGGATCACGATGCTCAGGCGCATGCTCAGGCCGCCAGCGCGCCCGAGCAGCTGCTGCCCTGCCCCGCGGTGCAGCCGTAGCAGTGCGCGCCGGTGCTGATGGGTGCGCCCAGCGGCAGCTGCGCGACGAGATCGCGCAGGTGCACGCGACGGTCGCTCGCGAGCAGCGGCAGATCGAGCATCTGGTTGAAGTCGCAGTCGTAGACGAAGCCGCGCCAGTCCACGCTGAGCAGGCGACGGCACATCACCTGCCCGAGGTTGGCGTGCACGAAATTGCGCTTCAGCAAGCCGATGTAGTCATCGAACTGCCCCTGCGCCAGCAGCACCGCGCCGAAGCGCGCGATCGGGAGGTTGGTGAGCGTCAACAGGCGATCGAACCGGATACCGTGGCGCTCCTGCAGTTCGCGCTTGTAGTCCTGCTCGAGCGCCTGTTGCGGCGGGGGCAGCGTGGGGCCGAGCGGGTTGTAGACGAGGTTGAGCTCAAGCGCGCCGCCGCTGCCGTAGCCGAGCGCATTCAGCCGCCGCAGCGCCGCGATGGAGCGCGCGTGCACGCCGCGGCCACGCTGCGCGTCCACGTTGGACTCCAGGTAGCACGGCAGCGAGGCGGTGATCGCCGCACCGTGCCCGGCGAGGAACTGCGCGAGATCCTCCTGCCCGGGCTCCTCGAGCACGGTGAGGTTGCAGCGGTCGATCACGCGCAGTCCCGACGTCCGGGCCCGGCCCACGAGGTAACGAAAATGGGGGTTCAGCTCGGGCGCGCCGCCGGTCAGATCGAGCGTCGCGATGCCGTGGCGCGCGGCGACCTCGAGCAGCAGATCCACCGTGTCGCGATCCATCATCTCGGTGCGGGAGGGCCCGGCGTTCACGTGACAATGCGCGCAGCTCTGGTTGCAGCGGTAGCCGAGGTTCACCTGCAGCGTGTCGACCCCCAGCCTGCGGATGGCCGGGAAGTCCGATTCGAGCAACAGCGGTCGCGTGTCCTGCATGGCGTGGATCCGGATGACGATGGTCGGAAACGCGAAGGACAGCACGATTCCGGCACGCGCGCAACCGCGCGCATTGCCCTGCCCCGCCGATCTGCCAGACTGCGGAAAGCCGGCCACCTGGAGATGCCGCCGATGTCATTCCCGTCACCGCGCGACGCCGCGCGATGAGCCAGACCGGGCCGTTGCCGCGCCTCGCGGAGCGCCGCGTCGCGGCACGTATCGAGGTCGAACTGCCGGCGCGCCTCATCGCCGGCGACGGCCGCGCGTACGCCGCGACCATACGCGACATCTCCCGCGGCGGGGCGCTGGTGCATCTCGCCGCCGCACACGCCGCCGCGCTGCTGCCGAACACGGTGCGCGAACAACCCCGCCCGCCGGTCGGGGTGCGGCTCGAATTCCGCCTTCCCGCCGCCTCGCACGAAACCGCGATCACGATCGACTGCGGCATCGCGCACCTGCGGCGAATCGCGGCCGGGCAGGGCGCGATGGGACTCGGCTTTCGCTGCTTTCACGCCGGCAGCGAGCACGCCCTCGCCCGCTTCTTCACGGTGTAGCGCCGGCGCCCGGGACCGTGCGCCGCGTCGAGGTGGCCGGCGCGCCCCGAAGTCATTAGAATGCCTCGTCCCGCGCGGCCACCGCACGCCCGCGTCCCCATAGTTCAATGGATAGAACGGGGTCCTCCTAAGACTCAGATGCAGGTTCGATTCCTGCTGGGGGCACCAATTCCCGCCAGGTACCTGGCCTCCCTGCGTTCCAGCCCGAGCTTGCGGCGCAGCCGGTTTTTTGTGGCTGCAATAATTACAG
>JAGPES010000090.1 GCA_018057015.1 Pseudomonadales bacterium
TCCGCGAAGGCGTGAGCTTGCAGCTCAGACCGCCGGAGCCGTTGTCGGCTTCACATCGGCTCGATGACTTCGACTGCGGTGAGGCCGCGCTCGATGACTGGCTGAAACGCAGGGCATTGGCCAACCAGTCGAGCGGGGCGAGCCGTACCTTTGTGGTTACCGATCAGGACGGCCATGTCTGCGGTTACTACGCCCTGGCCGCCGGCGCCGTTTCACACCGGTTCGCTACGAGCGGCGCGCGTCGCAACATGCCTGATCCGATACCGGTCATGGTCCTGGCTCGGCTCGCGGTCGATCGCAGGGCGCAGGGACAGCATCTGGGGGCGTCGCTGCTGCAGGACGCCGTCAATCGCGCAGTGGCCGTCTCGCAGAACGCGGGAGTGAGAGCCCTGCTCGTGCACGCCCTTCACGAAAAGGCCAGGCAGTTCTACGAGCACTACGGCTTTCAGCCGTCCCCGACGCATCCACTGACGCTCATGCTGCGCTTGAGCAGCGTGAAGCCGTGAAAGTATTCTCACGACTCGAACCAGCCCTTCAAGGCTCGACGACGCGCAGGTTCAGCGTATCGCGTACCAATTGGAGCAGATGTCGAGTGTGGAGCCGGCGTTGAAGCAGGTGGGCGCCCCGCAGAAGCCGACGGCAAGACCTATCAGGTGGAGTGCTTCAGCCTGGATGCGATTATCTCCGTGAGTCTCATGACGTTTGACATATTACGCATAACGTAATAGATTGCTGGTCCATGATTCGCTCGTTCTGCGATGCCCGTACCGAAGCGCTCTTCAATGATCGGAGCGTATTGCAGTTTCGCTCGATTGAGCGACCGGCGCGCCGCAAGTTGCTGTTTCTGCATCGAGCGCTCCGCCTCGAGGATCTCAGGGTGCCTCCCGGTAACCGGCTCGAAGCACTGAAGGGCGAGCGCAAGGGGCAATACAGTATCCGCATCAACGATCAGTGGCGGATCTGCTTTCGCTGGGAAGGCGGAGATGCCTTTGACGTCGAGATCGTTGACTATCATTGAGGTGTGACATGGCCGCCAAACCGAAACTGCTCGAACCGATCCACCCGGGCGAAATCCTGTTCGAGGAGTTCATGAAGCCAATGGAGATCAGCATCAATCGCCTCGCCCGCGACATCGCGGTACCGCCCGGCCGGATCAGCGGCATCGTGAATGGCAAGCGGGGTATTACAGCCGACACCGCTCTACGTCTCGCGAAGTATTTCGGGGTGTCACCGCAAACCTGGATGGGGCTGCAGGCGGAGTACGACCTGCGGATTGCGGAGCGGGTAATTGGCCCGGAATTGGACAAACGCGTTCACCGGCACGCCGCCTGACCCGCTGATTCTGCGTCCAGCAAGATCGAGGGGTCACTTTCCCCCTGAACCTATCATTCCCACAGGGCGTCTATAGCATTAGTTCCCGCCACACCGCATCGAGCGCGGCGATGCCAGAGGCCTTTCTGCATGCCCTCCGGCGTGCCCGTGGAACCGAGCACAGCCCGCAAAGCGTCCACGGTTGTGGCTCGACCGGATGGCGCGCGATCCCGGTCAGTGCCATTGCTCATCAGAGCCTGCAATCGATTCTTCAGTTGAGTGCGGACACATAGCCCACACCCGATAGCCGAGATGGTTGTCGCTCGGCTCGCAGTCGATAGCAGGGCACAGGCACAGCATGGGGGCGTCGCTGCTGCAGGTCGCCGTCAGCTGTCGGCATGAATGCCGACCCAGTGCGCCTGCGAGCGCACCAAATCAGTGACGTGGGAGTCGTCACCGGCGCTTGATCTGGGCGCTGTAATCGAAGGTAACTGCGTCCTCGCGAGAGGGGGTGGAGAGCAACCGGAGGTGAACGACCAGTCCGTAGTGAAGCGAACTCGATTCGGCCTGTTGCAGTGACGAGCCTGCTGGGTAATGGCGAAGTCCAAGATGCCGTGTCCCCGGCACACCGGGTTATCAAGGGTGGACGGTCAGCCTTGGGGAGGAAACAGATTGATCCCGAGGACTGCAGGGGGTGGTTGGAGACGGAATGGTGGGAAGGTTTGGTGAGTGAAGCAGGGAGATCCGCCGGTACCAGGGCACCCGCGAGGGTGGCTGGCGGAAGTCAGAGGCGCCGTAGTAGCGGGGAAGCGGAGTAATGTCCGTGGAGCCAAGGGCGCCAGGAAGGTAGAGGCGAGATGGACGGACGAGGCGACGCAGCACCGGACGTAGTGTCTGAGCCGCACGAGCGGCGCCGGACTATCCCTGCCGGAGAGGTCCGCGCCCGCTGGGCGTGGACGGAACGCAGCGTCTGGACGGATCGCATGTTGACGGCCCTGGAGAACGGGGTGGGAGGGGGCATGCTCCCTTCCGGGCTGCCGGGCTCTTCTCTCTGGAAGAGGCCCGGATGGCTGAACGTCAATCCTCGCGGAGGTAAGACTACCGACCGGAGAGCCGTATGCGGGAGATCTGCACGTACGGTTCGGAGGGGGGAGGGATCGAACTCAATCGATCCTTCCTACCCCTATCATTTGTGGAGTCCGCGCGATCGCAGCGACGTGATCGTGTAGGCTGGCGCCACGGGTGGCCGCACTGGCGCGGGCACGCGAGGGGAGGGAGCGGACATGTGTGACCAGCATTTCGAGGAGGACCTGGACAACTACCTGCGCAGGACCGGCATGACCCGGCGCCGCTTCGGGGCGCTGGGCATGGCCATGGGTTTGATGGCGGTGCTGCCGCGCGCGGCGAACGCGCTGGACGTGAACGAATCCGGGGTCGAGGTGCGCACGCCGGACGGCGTGGCGGACTGCTATTTCGTGCACCCGGCGAGCGGCGCGCATGCGGGCGTGCTGATCTGGCCCGACATCCTCGGGCTGCGGCCGGCGTTTCGCCGCATGGCGAGGCGCCTTGCCGAATCGGGTTACGCGGTGCTGGTCGTCAATCCCTATTACCGCAGGCAGCGCGCGCCGGTGATACCCGATGGCGCCACGTACGCTGAGCAGTCGACGCGCGACATCGTCATGCCGCTGTACCAGTCTCTCGACGCGCGGACGCACGTGACCGACGCGAAGGCCTTCGTCGCCTGGCTCGACGACCAGCCCGCGGTGGACAGGAAGCGCAAAGTCGGCACCATGGGCTACTGCATGGGCGGCCCGATCACCATGCGCACCGCGGCCGCGGTGCCCGGGCGCGTCGGCGCCGCCGCGTCCTTCCACGGTGGCGGCCTGGTCACCGATCAGCCCGACAGCCCGCACCTGCTGGTGCCGCAGATGAAGGCGCACTACCTGATCGCAATCGCGGAGAACGACGACCAGCGCGAACCCGCAGCGAAGGATGTACTGCGCGAAGCCTTTACCAAGGCCTCGCTGCCGGCCGAGATCGAGGTCTATGCCGGCGCGATGCACGGCTGGTGCCCGCCGGACTCGCCCGTCTACGACGAAGCGCAGGCGGAGAAGGCCTGGGGCCGCCTGCTGGCGCTGTTCGAGCGGGCGCTCGCCTGATCGTCGTTGCAACGACGGGCGGGTCAGCCGGGATGCACGTCGACGTGCAGCCGCGTGAGCCGCTGGGTGGCAATGCGCCAGCGCCCGTCCGCGCACCTGATGTAGCGCTCGTGGTAGTGGCCGTAACCCGTGTGTCCCTGGTTGCCCATGCGCCCGGCCCGCTCCGGGCTCCAGACCACGCGGTCCTGCATTGCCCAGGTGACCTCGGCGGTGTCGCCCTCGAAGCGTATTTCTGGCGAGTGGACCTGGTGCGCCGTCCTGGCGCCCTCCAGCGACGCGCGGATCATGCGCAGCGCCTCGTCGCGCCCGTGGGTCATGTACCCGCCGGCGGGGGTGGTGTCGAGCACGAGATCCTCGGTGAACACATCGACGCAGGCATCCCAGTCCTTGGTATCGAGCGCGCGGCAGTAGCGCGCCTTCGTGTCGCAGATGGCGAGGTAGTCGGCGATGCGCTTGTCGTTCATTCGCGATTCTCCGGACAGTGCGGCTCGGCGCCGGTCGTCAGTCGGCGGCGAAGCGCCAGGTCAATTGCGCGCCGTACATGCGCGGCTGCCCCAGCACGGCCGTTTCGAAACCGGTGCCGATGGCAAGGCCGGGGACGTAGGCGAAGTACTTTTCGTTCGTGACATTGGTGCCGAATATCAGCAGGTCCACTGGCGAGCCGCCGATCGAGTCCCAGTTCACATTGACATTGACCAGGTCGGTATCCGGCAGCGTCCGCAGTTCCGAGATGTCAGGATTGCCCGAGTTGCGATCGGCGTAGTTCGAGATTTGCTCGTCGGTGTGGATGAAGTCCGCCCCCAGCGTCACGCGCCCCAGGCTTTCGTCCAGGGGCAGGGTGTATCGGGCCGTGATGGTGTACTTGTGTTCCGGGGAGAGGGAGAGCTCATCGCCGGGACGTTGCTGCCCATCAATCACGAAGGGGGACGACGGTGGCACGACGAAGGTCTCGATCGATTTTATTTCCGTCTGCAGGTACGTGTATCCCACCTGGATCCTCAAGCCGTCGAAAGGCACCATCGTCGCTTCCAGTTCGGCACCGTAGATCTCCGACTCTCCCGCGTTGATCGGCCCGGCCGTCGAGGCGACCGTGACGTTGTCCGCCGGGTTGTCCTGGAAGCCCAGCTGCAATTGCTGGTTGGTGAAGTCGTTGTAGAAGACCGCGGCGTTGAGGGTGCCCGCGACGTCCCCGCCGAACGTGAACTTGGAGCCGATCTCGTAGGCGTCCACCTTCTCCGGATCGACGAGGTTGAACGGCGGGGACATGTTGGCGAAGGTCGCGCCGGCGCGGTAGCCGCGCACGTACTTGGCGTAGACCAGCGTGTCGTCGGTGGGCGTGTAATCGAGGCCGATCAGCCAGGTCGGCTCGTCGGAGCGCTGGGTGAAACTGCGCGTGCAGGTGTCGGCCGGCGCATCCGGAAAGGTGCAGAACACCCCGCTGATCGCCACGGGCAATGGCGCGAAGGTGACCGGGTCGAGTGGCGGATTGAACTGGTAGGCCCGTTGCGTGCTGGTGTTCTTCTCGCGGTCCCAGGTGTAGCGCAGGCCGGCGGTCAAGCGCAGCTGCTCGTTGTAGTCGTAGGTCGCCTGCGCGTAGACGCCGACGTCGCGGTACCTGGTTTCGCCCGCCGTGTAATTGATGGTGCCGACCGGCGCGTACGAGCCCGTCGAGAACATGGTCAGGAAACCCAGGATATCCGTGCACTCGAAGTCCGCGACGCTGGTGCAGGAAATCACCACGGGGGATTGCGAGCCCCCGACGCTGTCGGGTTCGCTGAACTCGACGTAGGCGCCGGTCTGCCAGCTCAGGGCATCGTCGAAGCTCGTGCCTTCCAGGCGCAACTCCTCGGTCGACGTCCACTGGTCGGAAGTGTGGCCACCCGGGAGTGCCTGGATGCTGGCAAATCCGAACCGGTAGCCGGGCAGGTTCAGCGCGGCAATGGCCGGCGTGGTGAAGGCGGTGCCGAACATCGCCGTGCGCAAATCCTGCGTCAGCTGGCCGTAGCTCAGGATGTTCTTCAGGGCCAGGTCGTCTCCGAGTTGCCAGCTCGTGGTGTTGATGATCTGCCATTGCTCCAGGTCGGACTGCGGGTTGCCCAGGTCCTGCTGCGCATCGAAAAAGCCGTCATTGCCGCTCGCCGCCTGCCCGGCCAGCTGCTGGGCGGCAAAAAAGCCCAGGTTGACTGCCGGGTCTGCGGCAACCAGCTTCTGGAAGTCCCCGTTGCGCGACGAGTCGGTGTAGGTGAGGATGATGTAGTTTTCGAGCTGCGGCGTCAGGTCTACCGTGACGCTGGCGCGATAGGCGGTGTAGTCGACATCGACGAAATCGTCCGGCCCGATGCCGCTGGTGTTCTCGATGTAGCCGTCACGGGTCTGACGGTCGATGCCAAGGCGCATGCGGGCGGTTGCGCCGAGCGGGACGTTGAGCACACCCTGCAGTCGGCGCATGTCGTGGTTGCCGGCGGAAGCCTGTGCATAGCCTTCGAGTTCGTAGGTGGGACGCTGCGGCACCAGGAGCACCGCGCCGCCCGTGGTGTTGCGACCGAACAGCGTTCCCTGCGGCCCCTTGAGCACCTGGACGTTCTGCAGGTCGAAAAAGGCGCCGGCACCCGCGCCATCTCCGACCGGAAAGCCGTTGGAGGCGCCGCGCAGTGCCACGACATCGGCGAAATAGACGCCCACGGATGGCGCGGTGCCGAGGTCCTGGACGAAGCCGCGGATCGCGTAGCTCGAATTGTCGCTGCCGAAGTTGCTGTTGGCAGACAGTGACGGCGTCACCGTCGCCAGGTCGGCGGCGTTCACGATATTGCGATCGGCCAGTTCCTGCTGGTTGTACACCGTCATGGAAATCGGGACGTCCTGCAGGCGCTCCTCGACGCGCCGGGCGGTGACCAGGATGTCCTCGATGGCATCGTCGTCCCTGGTGCCCTGGCCGTGGGCGCCGTTGACGATGCCCAGCAGCGTCAGGCCCGATCCGCCCAGCAGCTTGCGCACGGCAGTGGCGTTCATGTCGGCTCCTTATGGTTTTTTTTGAGCTTGGGACGATCATAGTACGCACGGCGGCACGACTGCCATCGCGTGCGCCGCCCCGGAGGTTCCGCTGGCGGGTGGTCCGCGATCACGTGAGCGACCAGCCGCCATCCACCGCCAGTGCCTGGTTGGTGATGGCGCGTGCGGCAGGGGAGACCAGGAAAAGCACGGCCTCGCCGATATCGCGCGCTTCGCACAGGCCCAGCGGCGGCGGTCGCCGTCCGGGGCCTTCCGGTGCGGGCCCGCGGGCCCCGATGGCGCCGGGTGTCACGACCCCGCCCGGGAGGATGGTGTTCACGGTGATTGCATGCCCGACGAGCTCGAGCGCGCTCGCGCGGCCGAGGCCGAGCAGCGCTGCCTTCGACGCCGCATAGACCGCGTGCCCCCTGGTGATCGCCCCGATCATCGCCGCCGATCCGATGTTGACGATCCGTCCGCCCTTGCCCGCGCCCACCATCGCGCGCGCGACCTCCCGCGTCATCAGGAAGGCCCCGCGCGAATTCACCGCATTCACCCGATCCCACTCGGCCGCCGTGCCTTCGAGCAACAACTGGCGGTCCTGGAGCCCGGCATTGTTGACGAGTGCCCACGGCGCGCCGAACGCGGCGAAAACCTCGGCGCAGCCGCGCACGACGGAGGCCTCGTCCGCCAGGTCCATGCCGACGTGAGTTGCCTTGTGCCCGGCCCCGCAAAGCAATGCCGCCTGCTCACGCGCGCGCACCGCGTCGATGTCGGCGATCACCACGGTCGCGCCGGCCTCGGCAAGCACTTCGGCGATGCCCGCGCCTATGCCGCTGGCGCCGCCGGTAACCAGCACCAGCCTTCCGTCGCAGCCATGCATGTCCTTTCGCCGTGCGTTCATCGGTTCGGTGTCAGTGCGAGATGCAGCGACTCCAGCCCGCGAATGATGAAGCTCGGCTCGTAATCGAGCGTCCTGTTGCCGCGCGGTCCGTGCCTGGTCTCCAGCAGATCGATTGCGCAGGTGTGCTCGAGGAAACGTTCGAGGATGATGCGGACCTCGACCCGGGCAAGCGGCGCGCCGGCGCAGACGTGGGCGCCGCGACCGAACGCCAGGTGTTCCCGGATCCTGTCGCGTCCGAGCTGCAATTCGCGCGGGCATCCCCAGCGCTGCGGATCGCGGTTGGCCGCAGCCAGCGCGATCATGACCCTCGTACCGGCAGGGATCTCCATGTCCCCGATCCTGGTGTTCTTGCGTGCCAGGCGGAAAGTCGCCTTGGTCGAACCTTCGAGTCGGAGGACTTCCTCGATCAACGGCGGAATCAGGGACAGGTCCTGGCGCAGCTTCTGCTGCAGTCCCGGAACCTCGACGACGTGGCGCATCGCGTTTCCGAGCAGCTTGGCACTGGTGTCCTGGCCGACCCCGAACAGGAAGGTGGCCAGCCTGACGATCTCCAGGGCGTCGGGCATCGAGCCGTCCGGGTACGTCGCGGTGGCCAGTTCCGTCAGCACGTCCTGGCGCGGGCTGGCGCGGCGATCCGTGACGTACTGGTAAAAGTAAGCGCCCATGAGCTCGAGCGGACTGTGCTGGTGGCGGGCGTCTTCGGAGTCCATGTTGCCGGGAGGCGGACCCGCCGCGATGGCATCCATGAAAACCTTGCGATCGTCCTGCGGCACCCCGAGCAGATCGGCGATGATGTGCGTGACGAAAGGCGTCGCGATCTCGCCGATGAGTTCGCATCCACCCCGGGCGACCGCATCCGCGACCAGCGTGTCGGCAAACTGCGTGATGAATGCCTCGCGCGCCTTCAGGCGCGAGGGCGTGAAGAGCCGACTGATGATCGAGCGGGAATAGGCGTGCCGCCGGTCGTCGCAGGCCACGAGCAGCTCGCCGCCGAGGAACTGCGGGCGATGGGCCTCGATCTGCGCGCCGATATCGTCGCCGCTGGGCTCGAACGGCAGCGGCGCGGCGGCGCCCTGGGGCGCGATGGCCGAGGAAAAATCCTGGCTGTTGTTCAACACCTCCAGGGCTTCGCGGAACCCGGTCACGACCACGATGTCACGGCACGCGAGCCGGCAGACCGGACCCCGCGCGCGGAGCTCCTCGAAATAGGCGTAAGGCTCCTTGAGGACCGACAGGTCGGTGAAGTAATCGCGCTCTTGCGGGGCTTGCATGCCTGATCTCCGCTTGTTGGTGCAGGTTGTCCGGCGGGTTGATCGTCAGTCCTCGTCGGGAATGGCTACGCGCAGTCCGGACAGGCTTTCATCGAGACGAATCTGGCAGGCAAGGCGCGAGCACTCGTTGCGCGCGCTGGAACCGTCGAGGAGCATGTCCTCGTCCCCGCTCATGGTGGGCAGCAAGCGGGCGAATGCCGGATCGACGTGGACGTGGCACGTGGCGCAGGAGCAGACGCCTCCGCACAATGCGAGGATGTCCTCGATGCCGGCGTTGCGCAGCGCTTCCATCAGCGTGAGGTTGGGCTCGCCCTGGACAATGCACTGCTCTCCCGTTCGCTTCGTTACAATCAGCTGCGGCACAGGGTGGCTCCATGTGATCGGAAGGCATCGTCGCTCGCGGTGGGCTGCCGGGTTCGGAGGGTGAAGCGTGGGTAGACGGCCAACAGCACGGGCTCCACGGGAGTTATGCGACACGGTGGAGCGTATCTCCGGGCCGACAGAAGCGTCAAGTACGCGGGACGCACGGCTCGTGCGCACCGATCACGCGCTGCGGCACGCGCTGCTCGCGTTGCTGGAACGCAAGCCGCTGGAGCAGATCACGATCCGCGAGATTGCTGCCGAAGCCGGTGTGCACTACGCCACGTTCTTCCGCCACCATCCGACCAGGGAAGCGCTGCTCGATCACGTGGCGGCAGACCAGATCGACCGGCTGGTGGCGTTGGCGTTGCCGGTGCAGGAAACGACGGATACCGAGACCGCATTCGTGGCGCTCTTTGACTACGTGAGCCAGCATCGGACCTTGTGGACTACGCTGCTCACCGGCGGCGCGGCCGGTGCCATGCGCGAGGAACTGTTGCGCACGGCCAGGGAACTGGCCGTCCATCGCGCACCGCAGGACAGCCGGCTTCCCGTCGAGCTCGCGACCATCTGTACGGTCAGCGTGATAGTCGAGACGATATCCTGGTGGCTCAGGCAGCCGCCGAAGGCTTGCTCGAGCGACAGCGCCGCGCGGATCCTGCACCGGCTCCTCGAT
>JAGPES010000091.1 GCA_018057015.1 Pseudomonadales bacterium
AGTCCAGTCCGAGCGGGGCGCAGACCGTGCGGGCCAGGTGCTGTCCCGCGCTCTCGCCGCTGACGCGACGGATTATCTCGCCGAGGATCCAGCCGAAGGTCCGGGCGTGGTAGCCGTGCGTGCTTCCCGGCTCCCACTCGGGTGCCTGCGCCGCGATCGCCGCGACCACCGGATCCCATGCCAGTACATCGGCCAGGTCGAGATCGCCGGCAACGGCCGCGAGCCCGGCGCGGTGCGACAGCACCATCCGCGAGGTGATGCGCTCCTTGCCGGCCGCGGCGAATTCCGGCCAGTACCACGCCACGGGCGCGTCCAAGTCCAGCACGCCCTGCTCGGCGAGGCGATGGATGCAGATCGCGGTCGGCCCCTTGGCGGCCGAGAACACCAGCTGCACCGTGTCCCGCTGCCACGGCGCCGCGCTTGCCGGATCGGCGATCCCGCCCCAGATGTCCACCACCGGCCGCCCGCGCAGGTAGACGCAACACGCCGCGCCGATGTCACCGTGAGCCTGGAAATTGTGCACGAAGGCATCGCGCAGCGGCTCGAAACCGGGCTCTGCCAATCCACTGACGTCCATTGTCGCTCCTGCCGCGCACACGCTGGTGGCCCCATTGTGCCACCGCGCGCGCGGCAAGTGGATCGCGCCCCTGCCGTGACAGGGGCGGCGCTCAGCCCAGCATGCTGCGCAGCATCCAGGCGTTCTTCTCGTGCACCTGCAGGCGCTGCGTCAGGAGGTCCGCCGAGGGCTCGTCGTGCGCCTCGGCCGCCACCGGGATCAGGCTGCGCGCCGTGCGGATCACCGCTTCCTGGCCGTCGACCAGGCGCTCGATCATGCCGATGGCATCGGGGCTGTCCTCTTCCTCCGTGATCACCGTGAGCGCGGCGTATTCCCGGTAGGATCCGGGCGCACGCACGCCCAGTGCGCGGATGCGCTCGGCGATCTGGTCCACCGCGAGCGCGAGCTCGTTGTACTGCAGCTCGAACATCTGGTGCAGCGTGTTGAACATCGGTCCCGTGACGTTCCAGTGGTAGTTGTGAGTCTTGAGGTAGAGCGTGTAGGTGTCCGCGAGCACGCGCGACAGCCCCTGTGCGATCGCGGCGCGCTGCTCGCGCGGGATGCCGATGTCGATGTCGCGGCTGCTGGTCTGTTTCATCTGCATTCCTCCGTGCCTGCATGGCAGGCTGTTTTAGACGATGCCAGTGTGGCGTGCCGGAATGAAATTGTGAAATTGATTAATTTTCATGATTCAATCTGTTTTTTGAATGATAAGGAGAGACGCATGAGCCACATGCCCACCTTGCGCCAGCTGCGCTACTTCCTCGCACTGACACGGCATCGCCACTTCGGCCGCGCCGCCGCGGAGTGCCACGTGTCGCAGTCGGCGTTCTCGATCGCGATCCGCGAGCTCGAGACCCAGCTCGAACTGTGCCTGGTGGACCGCACCTCGAAGCAGGTCACGATCACGGCAGTGGGGCAGGACGTCGCGGCGCTCGCGCGCCATTGCCTCACGGGCGCGGAGGAACTCATGGACTTCGCGCGACGCGAGCGCTCGCCACTGGCGCGGCGCATCAACCTCGGCGTCATCCCGACCATCGCGCCATTCCTGCTGCCGCGCGTGATGCCGGCCACGACCGTCCGCTTTCCCCGCATGAAGCTGTTCCTGCGCGAGGACACGACCGATCGGCTGCTGGCATCGCTGGTCGACGGACAACTCGACCTGCTGCTGCTGGCGCTGCCATGGGACATCCGCAACGCCGAGATCGAGCCGCTGTTTCGCGACCCGTTCCGGCTCGCCTGTCGCGCCGGCTCGGCGTTGCTCGACAAGGGGCGGCTGCGGGCCGACCAGCTCGCGCCGGAAAGCGTGCTCCTGCTGGAAGACGGACATTGCCTGCGCGATCACGCCCTGTCGGCCTGCCGGCTGCGCCGCCCCGACAAGCTGAACCGCTTCGCCGCCAGCAGCCTTTACACCCTGGTGCAAATGGTGGCGGCGGACCTCGGCGTGACCTACCTGCCCGCCATGGCCGAGGGATCCTCGTTGCTGGATGGAACCGGCATCGAGACCCATGTGCTCGACAACAAGTCCTACCGGGACATCGGCCTGGTGTGGCGGGAAGGCAGCGCGCGGGCGGCGGAGTTCCGCGAATTCGGTCAGCTCGTCAACGAATGCCGGCCTCCGGGGGTGATCAGTCTGCCCAAACGCTGAGGCATTCCGCACCGGGGCTCCGGACGCCCACGACCGTCAAGCCGGCACCTTGCCAACTAGTAACTGGACCATATAGTCATGTAGAATTATATTATACCTGAGTTACTATTAGCCCTGAACCAATGCCCTACCCGGACTTCGAGCAAAGCTGCGCCTTCCTGATCCATGACACGGCACGCCTGATCCGGCGCCGTTTCGGGTTGTCGATACGCGATCTCGGGCTGACCCAGGCCAAATGGCGGGTGCTGACCACCGTGCTGGAGAGCTCCGGCATCAGCCAGTCCGAACTGGCCGAGCGCCTGGACATCGAAAAGGCGCCACTCGGGCTCGCGCTCGACTGGCTCGAACAGGCCGGCTGGATCGAGCGCAAGGCCGACCCTGCCGACCGACGGGTGCGCCGCGTGTCGCTGCTGCCAAAAGCCGAGCCGACCATTGCGCTCATGTCCGAACGCTTTCGCGCGATCGAGGTCAACTACCTGCGCGGCTTCGATACCGAGGAAGTCGCGCAGATGCTTTCAAGCCTCCAGGTGATCCGTGACGCGCTGCGCGCCGGGACGGTGGTGCCCGCCTCCGCCGCGTCCGAAACCTACCTGAGCGTCCTGTTCGAGTGCGCACGACTGCTGACCCGGCGTTTCGATGCGCGGCTCGCGAAAATGGGTTTCACGCGCAATCAATGGCTGATCATGAACACAGTTTACCGCAACGAAGGGCTGCGCCAGACCGGGATAGCGGAGGCCACCGGGATAGGGGCCGCCCCGCTCGGCAAGGTGATCGACGCGCTGCAGGCAGGCGGCTGGATGGAACGGCGCGCGGACCCGCGCGACCGGCGTGCCAACCGTCTCTTCCTGACCCGTCGCGCCCACCACCTGCTGAGCGGCATGCGCCAGCGCTTCGAACAGCTGCATGCCGGGCTGCTCGCCCCCCTCGGCCCACGACGCAAGCAACTGCTCGTGAACAGCCTCGGCTGGATCCGTCAGCGCCTGCTCGAGGAATCCCCCCAAACCACCGAAGCCCGACTTGCCGGAGCACTCTGATGTCCGCAGACACCCAAGCGCAATCTTCCGTGCGGAAACCCATGCTGGGCCAGCGCGCGCGTCGCCGCGCGTTGATGGTCGCTGCAATCGCGTTAGCGGGAATGGCCACTGCGTACTGGCTGTATCAGCGCTACACGCACGTCTTCAGCGAGGACGCGCGCATCGCGACCAGCATGATCGAGGTCAGCGCCAAGGTCGCCGGGCAGGTGGTCGAATTCCCCGTTTCGCAGGGCGACGAGCTCATGGCCGGTGCGCTGATCGCGCAGATCGACGACCGCGCCGCACGCCTGACGCTGGCCGAGCTGGAGGCACAGTACCAGTCGATGGAATCGGCCTGCCAGCGCCTGGAGGCGCAGATCGACATGGTCGATCGCGAGTCGGGCGGCCAGCTGAGTTCCGCGAAATCGCACCTCGACGCCGTGCAGGCCTCGCTCGCCTCGACCCGCTCCGACCTGCAGTTCAAGCAGGCCGAGTGGGAGCGCGCGCAGTCGCTGCGCGAACGCCAGATCATCTCGCAGCAGCAGTGGGAGAACTCCCGCAACGCGCACCAGCAGTCGGAGCAGCTCTACCAGCGCGCGCTGGCCGAGGTCGAGAGCGCGCGCGGCAACGTCGTGGAGGCCGAGGCCGGGCAGAGCCGGATCCAGGTACTCGCGAACGAGCTGCGCGGCCTGCAGCACGAGCGCGACCGCATCCGCGCCTCGATAGACAAGCAAAAGGTGATGATCGGCGACCTGCGCATCATCAGCGCCGGCAAGGGTACCGTCGACGAAACCTTCGTGCACGTGGGCGAGTACGTGGTGCCGGGGCAGCGGCTGCTGCTGATGCACGACCCGGCGCGGATCTGGGTCGACGCCAACATCAAGGAAACCGAGATCCGTCACGTCGAACCCGGCGACGCGGTCGCCATCAGCGTCGATGCCTATCCCGATCGCGAGTTCCGCGGCGAAGTGGTGCGCGTCGGGCAATCGGCCACCAGCCAGTTCTCCCTGCTGCCGAACACCAACCCGAGCGGCAACTTCACCAAGGTCACGCAGCGCCTGCCGGTGAAGATCACCATCGAGCAGGCCGACAACCTGCTGCGCCCCGGCATGATGGTCGAGGTCGCGATTGAAATTCGCTGACGAGGACGTGGAGAGCTACATCGCGCGGCTACCGCCGAGCGAGGGCCTCGCCGCCGGGTTCCGCGCCTGGGGCCTCGAGTACCGCTGGTTCGCGCTGCTCACCACCGTCACCGGCAACGTGGCCGCAATGCTCGCCGGCACGATCATCAACGTCGCGATACCCGACATCATGGGCGCCTTCGGCATCAGCCAGGCCGATGCCCAGTGGCTGTCGACGGCGAACCTCGCCGCGGCGACGGTGTCGATGCTGGCGAGTTCGTGGATGGTGCGCGTGCTGGGACTGCGCCAGACAGTGAACATCTCGATGTGCCTGCTCCTGGCCGGTTCGCTGCTCGGGGGGCTGGCCAACAACACCGACGTCATGATCATCTCGCGCGTGATGCAGGGCATCACGGCCGGCCTGCTGACGCCGCTGTCGACGATGATCATCTTCCAGGTGTTCCTGCCCGGCAAGCAGGGCATCGCGATCGGCGTCAGCACCGTGGGCATCATCCTCGCGCCGGCGATCGGACCGGCGATCGGCGGCATCCTGATCGACACGTTCAACTGGCGCTACGTGTTCTACCTGGGCATCCCGTTCTCGCTGATCACGCTGGCCGCCTCGTTCGCGTTCATGCCGGCACGCCAGGCCCTGGCCACGCGCGTTCCCTTCGACTGGAACGGCATGATCGTGCTCAGCCTGGCGCTGATTGCACTGCTCGTGGGGCTCAGCAACGGCGAGAAGGATGGCTGGGGATCGGACTTCATCCTCGGCTGCCTTGCCGTTGCGCTGGTGTCCGGCGCGGGCTTCGTGTGGTGGGAACTGCGCGCCGAGCATCCGCTGCTGGACCTGGGCCTGTTCGCGAACCGCAACTTCACGATCATGGGGATCAACAGCTTCGTCTTCGGCGCCGGGCTCTTCGCCTCGACCTACCTGGTGCCGCTGTTCCTGCAGCTGGTGCAGCACCTGAGTGCAACCCAGGCAGGCGCGCTGATGATTCCGCCCGGCATCGCGATGGTGCTCATCTTCCCCTACGCCGGCAAGGTCGCCGAACTGGTCGACCACCGCCTGCTGATCGGCTGCGGCATCGGCTTCTTCGCGGTCTCGTTCTGGCTGATGTCCGGTGCGGACGCGAACACCGGGTTCTGGACCCTCGCCTGGTGGCTCGTGCTGAGCCGCATCGGGCTCGGCTTCGTCATGCCGGCACTGCAGCTGGGAGCGCTCAGCCACATAGAGATCAGCCGCCTGAGCCAGGCATCGGCCGCGTTCAATTTCGTCCGCCAGCTGGGCGGCGCCTTCGGCGTGAACCTGATGTCGATCGCACTCGAACGGCGCAATACCTTCCACGCCGACTACCTGCTGTCGACGCAGACCTACGGCAGCAGCGAGACGCTGTCGGCGCTGGGCCTGCTGCGCGGCCTGTCGCACTCGCTGGGATTCACCGGCACCGAGGAATGGCATGCCGCGCGCGCCTTCCTTCAGGGCATGGTCCAGCAGCAGGCGCTAGGCGCCGCGTTCCGCGACAGCTTCGTCATCCTGGCGATTGCCTTCCTGCTGACGCTGATACCCACCCTCGCACTGAAGTCGCGCAAGGCACTCCAGGCCGGCTGATCAGAACGCGCGCAGCGAATCGTAGATCATCGTCGCGGCGAGCTGCGGTATCTGGCGCGAGGACGCGCCCTCCTGCGGCAGCACGCGCAAGCCGCAGGCATACGCGCCCCCGCGCGCGCCCGGCGCGCACCAGCGGCACTCGGCCGCGAAGCTGACCGAGCGGGTGCCGAGCATGCGCGCCGCGATGTCCATCTGCAGCGCGACGCGGCTGCCCGGCACGACCGGCGCATCACACAGCGCCATCAGCCCGTCACTCGAGAGATCGACCAGCTCACCGAAGCGTTGCCCGCTGTCGGCGTAAGCCAGGTCGTAGAACACCAGGCTCTGCTGGCGATCCGATATTCTTCGCTCGGACATGATCCACCTCCGCTCGCAGGCATCGTGAGACCGACCGGCGCGCACGGTACAACCGCTCTCCGCGTGCGTACCGGGGAGTATTCGCCCATCGACGGCAAGGCACAAGGCCCGGCAATTCATGTGGGTCGCCATTTATGGCGACATGTGCGCCCGGAAAGGCACCAGTCGCCATAAATGGCGACCCACATGAATGGCGACGGCAGGCTCCGGCACGGCACAAGTCGGCATGAATGCCGACCCGCATCAACGCGCGTCCACGCGGACCGCGTCGCGAAAGCGCGGCTCCCAGTAGCCGTCGTCGAGACGCGACAGCATCACCCCGGCGCTGCTCGACACGTGCAGGAACTGGCGCTTGCCCACGTAGATGCCGACGTGGCGCTCGGCGGGCCCGGTATCGAAGAACACCAGGTCGCCCGGGCGCAGGCGCGATGGCTCCACCTCGCTGCCCATGCTGCGCTGCGCCGCGGTGTGGCGTGGCAGCTCGACGCCGAAGCGCTGCAGGTAGGTGAGCTGGATGAACCCGGAGCAGTCCAGCCCGTCGCGCGAGCGGCCGCCGATGCGGTAGGGCACGCCGGCCCAGTCGAGGTACTGCTCCAGCAGCGCGGCACGCGTGGCCTCGGGGTCGGCCAGCGACACCCGACCCGGCAGCGCGGTGTGCCGATGGTCCGGCGGTGGCTCCGTCTGCGGCCCGTCCATCCAGCCACAGCCCGTGAGCCATGACGCCAGCAGCAGGTTCACAATCCACGCAATCCGTTTCATCGTCAGCCCAGGAAACGCACGAACAGGAAGATTCCGATCATCGTCAGCGCCAGCCCCAGCTTGGCCGCCGCGCCCAGCACCAGTCCCAGGGTGGCGCCCACGCCGGCGCGCCCCGCCTCGGACCAGGTGCGCCGCGCGCTGATTTCGCCGATCACCGCACCGGCCATCGGCCCGAGCAACAGTCCTGGCAAACCAAAGAATAGACCAACCAGCGCACCGATCGCCGCCCCGAGCGCGGCGCGCGGCGAGGCGCCGAAGCGGCGCGCCCCGAAGGAGCCCGAGACGAAGTCCACCGCGAAGATCAGGCAGCCGAGCACGGCCAGCGCCGCCAGCGTGCCGACGCCAACGTACTGGAAGTCCTCGATCCACGCCGCCATCACCAGGCCGGCCAGCAGCAACGCCGCGCCCGGCAGCACCGGCAGGACAAGGCCGGCCACGCCGGCCGCGACCAGCGCGATGGCTATCAACCACAGGAACATCACGGGGTCCATAGGCCTGCTCCTCAGTCGTCCCGGCGCACCGGCGCGCGCGCGGCCTTGATCTGTCCGCGCCGGCTCTTGTCGTCGACGCGCCTGCGCTGCGCGCCCCTGCTGGGGCGCGTGGCAATCCGCGGCGCCCGGCGCAGAAGCCCGCGCGCGACCAGCTCGCGCAGCCGACCCAGCGCATCGTCGCGGTTCTTCTCGAGGCTGCGGAAACGCTGCGCCTTGATCACGATCACGCCTTCCTTGCTGATGCGGTGATCGTGCAGCGCGAGCAGCGCCTCGCGCAATCCGGCGCCCAGCGACGACGCGCCGAGGTCAAAGCGCAGGTGCACTGCGCTCGATACCTTGTTCACGTTCTGGCCGCCGGCACCCTGGGCGCGGATCGCGTTGATCTCGATTTCCTCGTCGGCCACCGCGACGCCTGGCGCGAGTTCGATCATGGCGGCCGGTGCTCCGGGTTGCGATTGATGGCCATGCCGCTCCCGGGCACGCGCGGGGACATCTGCGGCACCACATCCGTCACGCAGCGCTTGGCCCGGACGATCAGGCGCCTGGACCGCCGGCCGGCATCTGCAGGAACTCGATCAGCGTGGGATCGCCGGGGCGCTCGAGGTAGGCGAACACGGTGTCCGCGGACCAGCGCTTGTACCACACGGCCTCGTAGCCGAGCGGGCGCAGTTTCCCGACCCAGTGATCGGTGTCCCCGACGCGGAAGCGGATGTGGTGCATGCCCTCGCGCCCGGCCTCGATGAACTCGCGGTGCGGGCTCTCGCCACCGGTCCACTCGATCAGCTCGATCTCGAGATTGCCGCTGCGGCCGAAGGCGATCCGCAGCCCGGCGTCGGCGAGGCGTCCGCGATAGGTGGCCTGTTGCACCGAGCCGTCCATGGTCGTGAACGGCCCGAACAGCGGCGCGTACAACGCCATCGCGCGCTCGAGGTCGCGCACCACGAAGCCAACCTGGTCGCAGGGCGGCAGCCCGAGCAACTCCGCTTGCAGCACGGTCGGGGTTCCCATCTGTGTCGCCACGCGTGTGCGCTCCCTGTTATCCGAGGTATCGTTCGAGAAAAACGTCGAATTCGCGCCGCGCCTCCGCGCTCTCCGGCGCATCGGGGCCGAAGCCCCCGTGCGGCATCGCCTCCCACACGTGCAGCTCCGCCGCCACGCCGCCAGCCCGCAGCGCGCGGTGCATGCGCACGGAGTTCGAGAGGAGCAGGTCGCGCGTGCCGGTCTGGACCTGCGTCGGCGGATAGCCGGGCGTGAAATCGCCGAACAGCGGCGACAGGTAGGGGTGCCGCAGGTCCGCGCCGTCGGCGTAGAGCGCGATCTCCTCGGGCAGCGGTCCGGGAAGCACGTTGTCGACGTCGAGGTTCGTGGCGAAGCTGTCGCCCGACTCGGTGAGATCGCATTCCGGCGTGAACAGGCCGAGCGCGCCCGGCAACGGCAGCCCCAGGTCGCGTGCCTTCAGCACGGCCGCCGCCGCCAGGTTGCCGCCGGCCGATGCGCCGGAGATCACGATCCGACCCGGCGCGTGCGTCCCGAGCGCCGCGCGATAGGCCTCGACCACGTCGTCCACCGCGGCCGGGCAGGGGTGATCCGGCGGCATGCGGTAATCCACCGACCAGGCCTCGCAGCCCGTCTGCAGCGCCACCAGTGCGGCCTCGGCGCGCGCGAAGCTGCCGCCCATGTAGACCAGGCCGCCGCCGTGCACCGTGATGCGCAACCACTCGCGCCGCGACGGCTGAGGCTCGACCGGCGTTGCCACGTGCACGACGACGCCGGCGATCGTGCGTGTCTCGACGCGCGCGCGATCCCCGACCAGGGCCAGCATCTGCTGCGCGCGCGCCTCGCTGCCGATGTCCATCGCTGCCACCCGGCGTCTCCAGGCCTCCTTGTCCGCCAGCGGGGGACGCTCGCCGAACGTCATCCGCGGCATCGCGAGGAAGGCGCGCGCTTGCGGGCTGACCGAGGCTGGCAAGGGAATGCGCCGCGCACCCAGCAGCAGGCTGCCGTCCGGGGCCAGTGCCGCTTCTCCGGGCGCGGGGAATGGTCCGTCGCT